>JBQCDO010000372.1:0-2446 GCA_051961195.1 Nitrososphaeraceae archaeon
TTCTGGTGAGCATAATACTTCTAGTCAATAGTGTAATTGCGTTCGTGGCAGGGATTATTCTGGTCATATATGACCGAAGATCCAAGAATCTTGTCCCTGTCAAGTGATCTCGATAGCAAGTTATAGCAGGTTCAGATCATTAATACCTGCTTACTACCGCGGGCTAATTTGATGAAACGCCTAAAATATATTCTAGGGGATGCCCATGGCGGTTGTTAATTATTATTTTGACACAAATAGACTTTGGCATGGATCTCGATACCCAACGTCATTGTATTTCATATCATATGATCTTTACTGTTGGCAACTTCCAATGATCTTCTTAGATTTGACATATTTTATATTGATATGAGCTTTTTCTCATATAAGATTACTGGATTATGGTAACAATTCATTATTATCTGATACGAATTACACTCAAATGATGTGGATTAAAAATCCAGGATGGCCATAAGTTTGGCCTAACTACGTTTAATAAACTTTATTAACAACATTTACGCTTCAAAATCATGAGAGGAAGATGGGCTTCAGCGGCTATAGGAGCGGGAGTAGCTAGGAGGCGCGCTGGAGCTGCGATGGACCAACAGGCCCAAGCAAATGATGCACAACAACAACAAGCACAACGACAAATAGAAGCGCAGCAAAGACAGATAGAAGCACTACAACAACAAAAACAACAACCACAATCCCAATCCCAGCCCCAGTCACAGCAGGAAGATATCACACAAAAATTGCAAAAATATGCTGATCTCCATCAAAAAGGGAT
This sequence comes from Nitrososphaeraceae archaeon, assembly GCA_051961195.1. Lineage (GTDB taxonomy): Archaea > Thermoproteota > Nitrososphaeria > Nitrososphaerales > Nitrososphaeraceae > JARBAU01. The sequence goes on from JBQCDO010000372.1 coordinate 767, forward strand.
ACTATCTGATGAGGAGTTTCAGAAACTCAAGGCGGACTTACTATCCAAGATGTAACATTCAAGCCGCGATTAGACGGATGGTTATAATCTCTACCGTGCGATTTTTTAACGTGCATATGTGTATATGCCATGAAATAATTTACCTAAAATTTTTTCGGAATCTATTTGAATATCCCTCAAATGGACTCCGTAGACCTTGATTTCCAACTCTTTCATACTAAGTAGAATAATTGAGTTGCTAGACATAAAGCAATAGCATCAGTCTTTAAAAATCACAGACTACACGATCTAGTTTTCCTACCTGTCTAATAATATCCAACAATTTAGCGGGTTCGATAAACTTTGTTTTTATAAGAATAAGGATGATAATAATGACTATTACTCCAAATAAATAGGGTCAGTTCTTCCTGGGTAGATAGAATTATTTGCGATGAGTAAAAATAGCTCTAGAGTATGTATAACGACATTGTATGGGTTGATTCTAAATTGACAATCCCAATATAAACAGAAAGCTATCTTTTAATTCTATGATTTTTGGGCCAAGTCAGACAAGTCAGCTGTAGTCCATGCTTCCTTGATTTTGTCTCCCTCAAAATAGAAAATATCGATCCCTTGAGCCTCAAACTTCTTATGAGTGGCAGGAAAGTCAGCAAAATCTTTTTCATGCGTAGCTTTTAAGCTCCACCGCATGGCGATCTTATTTTGTTCTCCAAAATCATCTAATATGGTGATCTTCATGTCTGGAAATGCGTCAAGGTCTTCGGTCACCCAACGTTTGAATTCTTCCAGGCCTTTGACCTCTTCTGCCACTCCATGGTAAATTATATCAGGAGTAACATAATTCTCTGATAACTCTGTTTTCTTCGAATTAAATATATCTTCAACAAATCTTCGAGCTATTGTCTTATTTTGTGTATAGGACATGATCTATAACGAACATATGTTACCATTAAGGATTGCTATTTGTTATTTGAAAGTATGTTCAGACTCCGAAAAAGTACATCGAAATTGATGACACAAACGAGCAGGAGTAGACATATGTTCGGTGAATTATATATTACTGTAATGAGATCTTTAGCTGATAAGCACATTAGCCTACAAGACAAAAATGTTGAAGAGGAAATTAATGATTGGAAGACAAAGTATCCTTTTCACCGCTGTTTTGGAAAGGATTCCTGTTAAAAACCTAAAAAGGTGTTACCATCTTGTCACTCCAAGATCCTGTAAGATCTGTACTAATCATACAATGAAATTGTGCTTGATAGGGGAAGAAAGGGCTACTGATCTCGTCAGATATTGAAGTAAGTTATCTCACTTTAATTTACCTATATGTAAAAACAGTCTAGAATGTTGGGCAAAAACGTAACGAATCTCTTAAATAAGTGGCATTCCAGACCTACAATATTAATGACGGCCAGTTCAGAAAAGAAGAAAAGTACTTTTACTCAGGAATTCTTTGACTTCCTTAAGACTTTCGGAGTAATCGGACTTGCAATTGCCTTCGTAATTGGACAGGCAGAATCTGCACTGGTAAATGCTTTTGTTAAGGACATAATTGATCCGCTTATAGGCCTGTTTCTCCCAGCTGGTAGCTTGGCAGCGCTAACAATAAAAGTTCCAAACCTGGCCGGAACAACAACAGTTTTCAGATACGGTGATCTTATTTCGAATATCATTAAC
>JBQCDO010000373.1:0-3961 GCA_051961195.1 Nitrososphaeraceae archaeon
CTACAAGCATACACTTTCCACCACTCGTATTTATCCAGTATATACAGTTATAGCAAAAGTATCCTTCATGCAAATTAGAATCAGAAAATTTATCAAATTCGATGTATGATGCCTTTAACTTGTTGAATTTTTTAAATTTGGTAATATTGTCTACTGCACCAGCAGCCTCTTTAATTTTATTTGTTATATTTGTCAATCTGAATTACCCTCCTACTCCTTTCATTCTGCTAGCGAGTCTCCGCGTTTGGAAACCATAACGTGCACACACCGCTTGGTGCTATGATACCAGATTCTTTTTCATTTACATCTGGTCCACTATCTTTTACTATAGCACAGTGACTATCCTTAATAAAATATAAGCAGTTATTGCAAAAATATCCAGCATTCAAATCTGCATTTTTAAAATATTCGTTCTCTAAATATCCTGCAGTAGCCTTTGACAGCTTTGGATATGGTCTGTCAGTAGGTATGTTATTGCTGTTATTTTTGGTATCTGTAGTAGTATATGTTATCTGGTCAGACATGATCTACTATTTTTTGGACATTATTATATTAAGAGGTATATGAATTCTGCAATAAGAACATCTACCATCAGCAATAAAACATGCATAAAATAATAAAAATATTGTACGTATTGTTTGTTGATTACTTATTTTATGTTTTCCCGAGCCAATTTTATGCATTCTTGTAGATGTTCTTTTTCCTCATTTAAAATTGATTTTACTTTATCAGAAAATTCAGTATCCTTAATATCTTTTACCATTGCATCCAGAACTTCATAGTGGATTACCTCTCCACCTTCCGCAATACATAGAAATTCTAGTGCCTCTGAGGTGTCAGCATCGTCACCAAGGTATGTTTGCATCATTTGTGAAGCCTTTTCTTCAGTTTCTGTTGCTACGCTCTTTACATTTTCAGAATCAATTTTCTGTTCACTCGATGAGGATTTCGATAACTTTTCGCATAAGTCTTCTAACTGTGTCTGATGGTTATGGGCTTCTTTTCTTATCTCCTCTACTTGTTGCTTTATACTTCCTTTATCTAATAATCCTTTTGATACAAGCTGTTCTACTGCTTTTTGAGCAGCCATTTCTAAACCTAGAACTTCGCCTAACTTTTCTTCAATCATTTCTGTATCTACAATTTTAGATTTTTCTCTCTAAATATTGCCGTAGACAGTATTGCTATTAAGAGTTGATGGATGGCTCACGGTTCTAAACTTTAGAAAATGCGTCGGCAATGAAAAGACCTAGACTGCTTTTCATGAGTCATAACATGTCTAGATCAAATTATGAGGTTATAATTCCATTAACTGGTCTTACTTATATTCCATAATATCTTCTCATTCTTCACACAAAAATTACTTCAGATTAATCATACCATTCATGCACCATTGAAACTGCTGCCATTCCCCCTTGATAAGCCGCGGTCAGTGCGCCTATCGATCCCCATCCCTGAATATCTCCTGCTGCAAAAAGTCCTTTAACATTTGTTTCTTGCCTTTCATCTGTCTTAATATTGCTTTGCTCATCTAATTCCAAATTCAAGTTCTCAACTAGTCTTTGTATCAACTTAGATGGCTTTACTGGAGGAATCCACCAGAGAGTATCAATCTTAATAGTTTCGCCAGACTCAAGTGAGATTGATCCTACTTTGGTATTAGTAAGATTTACTTTTGCGGGAATTCCTTTGTAAACAGGAATATCTAGTTTTGATAATTCCTTTTGGTAGGAAGGCTCTATATCTATGTTTGGAGGTATGAAAACTTTAATTTTAGAAGTCCAGTTTTGTGCCATCTTCGGAAACCAACTAAGTTCCTTTTTGGAATTCGTCACAATACCCCAAACACGGTCTCTATTTTCGTAACCGTCACAAAATGGGCATGAAATAATTGTATCTGCCCAGCATTCTGTAAATCCAGGGATATCTGGATATACATCGCGGCATCCTACCGCTAGAACAACTTTCTTTGCTTTAATCGAGGTTTCATTATCGTCTGTAATTACAAATATTCCATCTTCATATTCTTCTTCTTTGTTGACATATACTATATTTCTATTGCGGAATTCAACAGAATCATATTTATCGAGCTGTTCCCATGCAATTTCACGAATTTTTATTGGTAAAAGTCCATCTAAGCCAAGAAAATTATGAATACCATGAGAAGCTGCATTTCTAGGTGATTCTGGATCATCAAAAACTATAATTTTTTTTCTTGTACGAGAAAGAACTAGTGCAGCTTGTAAACCTGCAGGTCCACCTCCTACTATGGCAATGTCTATTTGTTCTTGTTCTAAATGACTTTTTCTTTTGTTTGTCATTCTGGTCTATTAGGATCCTTTCGGCATGCACATGTGTATATAACCATCGAGTAAACTCCAGCATAGAGGAATCTGTCAGCATGTTTCCAGCAATATTCAGTCATTTCCGTGAAGATTCATGTGTTATGAAAAAATATTATAGTAGTGGTCATGCATGCACTTTTTCACTCAGAGATTGGCATCTCTTTGACGAAGTAATGTTCGTTATCTTCCCACCAATCACTAGGTTCAGCATTGAGAGAATCGCAGAATTGCTGGGCTTGGCTTTTATCAAGAAATACCTTTGAGTCTTTAGTATCTTGGACCCATGTGCATATTCTTCGAACACAACGATATAAATTTTCATTATTTACTCCCTCATTCTTTTACTTCAACAAATTCATGGTCATGCCCAGGTCTCTTCCTCCAGAGTTAAAGTGGAGCGGTGGATACAAATCCCGATAGGACAAAATGTCTTTTCAGGAGCTACAGCCGACTCAATATGAAAGTGACCAGCTATCCAAATATCCAAAGAAATTCCTAGTGGAAATTATAAGATGATGCGAGCAAAAGCAGACCATAAAACGGGTAGATACAGGTTTCGACTGCAGCTGCTACTATCAAAGATAATGAATAAAAATGAGGTGATGAGACTTGTTTATATTGATCTAGTTCAGAAATATGCCAAGTAATGATGTACACGGAAATGTCCAGTGTGGACCATAAAAGAACGGAAAAATAGCGAACTGCAAATAAATTCCACCGCAAGGCTTCACCTTTTTTCTTTTTTCCTAGCTAATCACACTAACTAACTATTAGTCCTGGATTTAGTAATTTAGTTTCTGGCTCAATGTCAAATCATTTAACCAGTAGTGAATGTGTTTTAGAAGTTCACAAGCAAAGCCCTCTAGGTTTGGAAGTGCAGTTTCAGGTTTGGCTGAAAGTAGCGATTACACAGCAGGAGATAGAGCACCCGAGACACCCGGGATAATTTTGAATTCTATTATAACTTTCTCATTATCTATTGTATGTTATACATAACTATACACACTAAATTCATCCTTAGATTAGAAAATAACCCCGGTATCCCGGGTGTTTATTACTATACCCAATCCAACGACGGATCTTACAATTACACAACCAAAACTACTACGAGAATTACGGACGCTCGGCAAGAAAACAAATGTGCATATCGCTGCGCAGCCTATTATTCAATAATTGCTATTCAGCAGAGACGTCCGCATAACAAATTACACTCTGAAGTAATAGACGTATATCTGAATCCAATAGAGCATAATATCACGTAAAACAATCCGACTACGAATAAAGAGCCAAACTGACTCCTGACTAGATGATTCTATAGATAGGTAATAGTATCATGACTAGTGATGAACTTGATCTCGATTACCTTCTAATAGATAATATCTATAGATAGTAGCAGCTAATTTATGTGAACTAATATACTACTTAATATGCAACAATTTAACTCATAGGACATTATCGGACTATTTATTCCGTCCGGATTAATAATCCAGCACATAAAGTTATAATACGATATGAAGAGTGGCAGGTAATAAATATTATCAAAAACGCTGTGACCTAGGTATAGACTCGAGTTTCAGTGTGTTGATAGAGAATTATGTGTATGTATGATGAGGTGC
>JBQCDO010000374.1:0-28793 GCA_051961195.1 Nitrososphaeraceae archaeon
GTATTTATCCCCAACGGAGATATTTCAAGAGAAATTCTTAAAAACGAAATGGTAAGACGCAAAAACCTTTTTCTGAAAGCATTGCGACAAAATGACGTTTCTATCCTACCAAAACTTGCTGAATCCAAGAGGGGTAGCAAATGTCCATGGTGTAAATTCTATAACAAATGTATGGATAAGTATAACGAAGAGGCTGACGAAGCAAAGGAGATGGCTAATGAAATTGATCTATTCGATATAAGTGGTGTCATTGACTTTAAACCTATAGAACCGAATACAGATCACTGACGTCCCATGTTCTTCGTAGTCAGTGCATTAGGATTTATATGCTTTATATCTAGAGGAAGAAGCATTATTTGACCTGTCCTGACGACCGATTGGTTTTACGGTCTAACCAATCTATTCAATGAATGTTATCAACCTCTTCACACTTGCAATTTACTGGCTAGACATATTGCATGATTATGCTATACCCCATTCGTCTGTGCAGTCAAACTTACCTAGATGATAGTTTTACAATACAATTCATCGAATCTCGACTCTAAGCACTACCGTTGGCAAACCACATCTCCATAGAATGGATTTACAACATCGAATAATTCATCGGTCTTTAATCCCACATCAATTATGACATTGTGTCCGCACACTCCCACCATAGATATTGGTGCGAAGAGGGCGGGGTTACAGAGCCTTATTTTTTCCATGAGATTATGAGTTTCTCCGGTTATGTTATATTGTGATAAATTTGCATTACCACTGTATATTGAACCCCCTGTTACAACTGAACCAGATAGAAAAGGGTCACTAAAATCGTTAATTGTCCAATTGCCGGTAACATTGCCTTGGTTCTGTGATGATGAAATTACAAATGAGATATCAGCTTGTACGGTTGAACCATCAACACAGACTATCGTACCTCTGCCGCCACCATGAATTAATAATGGATAATTACTTTGAGCATTGGCCAAATGATGTTCAGGTATATTCCACAGAATTAGCGATATACCAAGAAGGGCAGCAAGAAATATTGCCACAGATTTTCTTTTTTTCATATATCCTCGTTCCATACTATTAGGAAGATGAGGAATATCTTATAAGGTTATTATATACAATGTTATCTAGGCTCCTCAAACAAACTGAAATAGATATGTTGAGTAAATTTTAAGCCAGACAAAAAGTATAGTGCTCTTTACCTAAATTCAGTACCTCCGATACTCTCTTTATGCCATACGTAACAAGCAGTACACAATATCTTCCCGCAATCACATCTACGATCAACTAAAAGATAATCTTGTTCGCATTCATCACAAACTTCAATTTCCCTTTCTACGCCGTAGATTATTAGAGTCTTAAGCAAGCCCTTTGGAATAATACTAATATTTTTTATTAGGTATCATCTCTATATTTTACCACTAGGTTGTGTGATAACTTTTACAAAATTCAACTAACGAGATAGTCTTTTATTCTACGACGAGGCAAACCGATCCTTAGACCGCTCTGATATACTAGTTTCAAATAACAGCGGGGGACATTGTGACTGATTTCCTCTATCCGATGTACTAAAAACCAGTTTTGAATCAAGAAGGGTATTCTTTGTCTATATGTCTATAGATTTAGGCCAAATTGCTCGAGACTAATATCCGTATGACATTAATACATTGTAAGAAATAGTCAAATACAAATATTCGCCATCGTACCGTTCGATTATTGATTTTGGAACTAGATATTCTTGCAAATTCGAAGCAGCAAAATCTATCAATACTATATTATCATTATACTCAGCTACGACGTTGCCACACAATTTGCCTTCGTTGGTCTTTGCGAGAGCTTTTGAATTATATATTTCTGACCAATTATCCACTAGGATAGCGCTGTGTGGATCATCAATATGTGCGCTACCGCAGCCGCTTCCAGTATGGATGTTTGTTTCCTTAAACGAAGATCGCTGTTCAATATCCTTGTTATTTTTATCCATTTACGTCTTGTACTACAGCCCACTCTGGTTGAGACTATATGCGCATAATGAAAAAATGTTCGAGTTCGTGGTCAATATTTATTATACTACTAATTCTGTAATTAACCATCAAAAAAACTAAAAAATCCACGTCGTTAGAAAATCCTGGCCCAATCAAGGTAGAGTCAATCATGTAGTTTCTCGAAGAATTAAGGCTTGAGGTATCGAGGCGCCGCGATTGGTAATGTTGTATCAACGAGGCCCAAGATGGTGACCATAAAGGACATATCCCTACATCATAATGTAGTCACAGGTTCTTCCGGCTCAATACTCAGCATAAGCCGCAATACGTCGAATATAGGATCACCTTATCAGAATCTTAAAAGAACTAGAGGCTTCTGGATTCCTATTACATTGTAGCAAATTTAGTAGCATAACTTAATGAGTATAGAATGAAAAGAATGTAAAAGCCAATATCTAATGGTCTAAGTTCTTTAGGATCAATCACAAATACATTTCGCAATTTCCTTCGACAAATGAAGAAAATTTAGGGAGGATATGAATTATTTCAAATTAATATAACCGGTATTCATTGATATAGCCGTAAAGTAGTGTAAAGCAAACACGACAACAACTTCTAGTGATAAACCCTTATTTACATTCAATTTGAGATCTGGATATCTTTGATGGAACAAATTAAACGGATTTTGATTCTCGGAGCGGGTTTTGGAGGTTTGACCGCAGCAAATATTTTGCGTAAAAATCTATCCAATGTGCATAAGATCACAGTTATTGATAAAAATAAGTCTTTTATGATGGGTCTTGTGAATTTGTGGATTTTGTATGGTACTAGAAAATTGCAAGACTCGTTTATTCCTTTAGCGAACTTGTTAAACAAAGATATCGAATTCATAAATGATGAAATTGTTGGAATTAATTGTAATCAAAGTAGCATTTCAACTAAATTTAGTGGCAAATTTGATTATGACTATTTGATAATATCCCTCGGATCAGACCTTGCACCGGAAAAAATCGACGGATTCATAGAACATGGAGGGTTTAATCTGTATGACGCTCAGCAAATTCCGGAGCTACGACAAAAAATACTTTCATTAAATAAAGGGAAGATAGCGATCTGTATCGCTGATATCCCCTATAAATGCCCTCCTGCGCCATATGAAGCTTCGATGCTAATCAATGATCTGTTGGTTAAAAATGGAACAAGAGATCAAATTGATATAGACTTCTACGCACCGTCTGTACTTACGTTACCGGTTGCAGGACCTGATGTTAGCCAACGACTTGTTAGGTTGCTTAATATGAATAATATCAATTTTCATCCATTACACAAAGTTAAAAAAGTGAGTAACGATATGATTAAGTTCGAAAATGGAAATAATGAGAAGTTTGATTTGCTAATAGTGACTCCACCACATAAAGTGCCTACAGTGATCAGAAAGTGTGAGATTACAAAAGACTGGGATTGGATTAGAGTTGATAAATTTACTCTAAAAACCATGTATGATAATGTCTTTGCCATTGGCGATGTAACAGAAATCGTCTTAGGAGGGATGGTTACAATCCCTAAAGCAGGCATATTCGCAGAAGCTCAAGCAAAGGTGGTGGCTCAAGAAATCATTGATCAAATTACAAATACTAAGACTAATTCTAAATTTAATGGAAAGGGCTTTTGTTTTATGGAGGTGGGTAGTAACGAAGCAGGATATATTGAAGTAGACCTTTATAGTGAAGATCCATATACACAACTCCACCCTCCTTCAAGAGAATCATATAGAAAAAAACTCGAATTCGAAGAGACAAGAGTTAAGAATTGGCTATTTTAGATAAGTAACTAAATTAACCCTACACCATATACCTAGGAATAGTAACAAATACCTAAACTGATCCTCGATTAGAGTACGATCATATATCCATAACTCAATATATCATCATGACTCAATGTGAAAGGAATTTAACCTAGTTAGGACAAGGATATCTAAGGTGATATTGCAGCAAATCATGTACGAAATCCCCTGTTTATCGCTCAAGTTAACTGTGCGATACTAGAGAATCTTAGGGATACACCCCCTGCCTTGCTAGACGAGCTACCTAAATGAACGTGCAGATTTCATAGTGCTTACGTCGATAACGATTCGTATAAATCAGCAAGTGCAATATTAGATAATATGCCGATAGAAATAGAAGATTGTCTTAAGTATAGGATGGTCTGGCTAGATGAAGTTCAAGATATTCTCTTATGTTTTGATATTAAATGCTTATTCCTCATCGGTTACCCTCATAGTAGTCGGAAGATCTTTTGTCAAGTACATTAGCGTTTGAATATCAGTATACAACAAGATCATTTCGGTAGTCTCATCTATAATCTTACATTGCACTCTTACTTCTTTTTTTCTCAGTCTCAAACAAGGCATAGCCCAGATTTGATTCTATTTGTAATTCACTTGAAAGAATTATCTTATTCATCAGTGCTTCTTGAATATTTATTTTGAATGGCGTTGAGCCGAAATATGCAGATCCATAAATGTAACCGTCTCCTAGATTTACGGTCAGATCGAATTTCAAATGTAACATTACTAGTGATGTCATCATCATCATCCACTTCTCAGATTTTCCAAAGTGACTATCCCTGATTAAAATCTTCACCCTAGTATAACTAAATCAGGTTAGAATCAGAGAACAAAGTGGACATTACTGAATGATTTGTACCGACCAGATATTGGGTTGAATTGTTGATTCAAATTAATCTTCTCTCTATAGTTATTTGTTGTGTTCCTTGTTTTCATGTCGAACTTATTCTGATTTCGTTACGGGGGGATTAAGACGTTACAATATCTCAGTTCATGAGTGGAATTCTTAATTGTTTTAGGCTTCGCGGTCTGCCCTGGAGTAATTCATTAGAAGCCCTATTGCAAAGACAATTACGCCCATCACAATTATGATAGATCCATTTTCTGTCCATTCCGGGTTACGGTACATAAAGGATGAGCTTGGGCCAACAACGGATTTACTCTGAAGGAGAAAAATCATACCTGAAACCAACGTAAGTACTCCAATAATTAATAGAGTTTTACCTAAGGAGTCATACGATCTCACAGGTTGAATTTCATAAATGTAGATTATGTACCTTCCTCATTTGGTATGTTTGTTCTGCTAAATTATCAATTTAGGATGTCTTCTCGAACTTTGATTCGTTTCAGCTCGGACCAGCAGCATCATATAAAGCCACTCCCTATGCACTTTACATTACGAAATTTTTTCTTCGACCACCTGATATATTCTCTTATATTGGGAGATGGATAGATAGATAGATTTAGTAAATTCATTACTAGGAATATAATTTGGTTAGAATCACAAAATTACGTCGAACCGTAGACCACGAGTCATTATATTTAATTCATCACAAGGAAATTCAATTGCCCCTAGATATAGACTAGACGAAGAGTAGGCGACGTATAAAAAGAGATCTTGGTTAACTGTACAAGTGATAGTACTATAATTTTGGAATCTGCCAGCCAACTAATCTGTGTCTGCATCACTAGATTCTTCCTCGTCATCACTATGTTCCTCATCCTGTTCATCGTCCTCTAGCGCGTGAGTTTCGTCCTTTATCTCTTCTCTTTCGGCTTCAGCCATAACAAGCTCTTCATCACTAGGTGATTTAAATCATTACTCCAACAGTAACCAAGCATAGATGTTGATTTACTACAAATGTGTTAAGATTTACGGAGAAGATAGACTTTATAAAATCGAAATAATAAGTTTAATTCGAAGAACAAGTTAAATTGTGGCTCTCAGTATTCAACTAGTCCAATAGAGAGCACTCTTGACAGAATCATAAAATGTTTTGTATTTAAATCAATGGTCTAGCTAATGATTGATTGGTTCAGTAAGAAGGTCATTGCTGATGGACTTGACTGACTCTTCCTTGTCTGCGGCATCAAATCTCTTTTTAAAGAGTCTAACAAATCATTCTACTTTATTCCATAACTACTTTACTTTTATATAGATTGACCCCTTCAGTCATTATCCATTTGACTAGCTCATCAATAAACAATTGCTTGTGCTCAACACAAAGCTTCATATCATGAAATCCCCCACCTAGTCCTCTGACAGAAATTCTAAACCCTTCTGCAAGCGAGCTACAACCATTGACTTCACAAAAATCATCGTTGTTGCTTAACATATACGAGTTTGTTTATGTTTTGTATATATACTCTTATACCTCTCTCGGCTTCGTAGAAAACATCATCAGTATTACAAGATTAGTTAGTCTATGCATATTGTAGGTTATGCATCTGAATGATAATTCCCTGTTTTGTGTTCTAGTTAATCTAGATATGAGATGCTCTCCAAACAATCGTTTTATGACAGACATTATGGTTTCATCCTTGTTGCGGTGATTGTACAGTAATTTGGAATAACCTCGTTTCATCTGCTTTCTATACATACCATATGTTCTCCATATCTGTACATGTTCGTATCTAGGTGGGATTACACTGAATGCATGTAATTCCTCTCTCACCAACTGATGATTATCTTCACTATCATAAACCTTATCGGCTGTAACTACAGATAATGGAAGGATATTTGATGTCCTTGTTATAATTGGTCTAAAATCTATATTATCATGTCGTGTAGGAGCTCGTCTTATCCTTATTTTACAGATAATCTGTTGTAGTAAATCAGCTCCAATAGATAATTTCGCATATTTTCTTCTTAATCATGTTCGATCAGTATAATACTGCGAAGCATGAGTTATCTTAAATCCTGTTGAATCTATTCCTGCAAAGATATGCTTGGTACCACTAATAACAATGAAGGACGAAATTATCTTTTCAAGCAATGAATTATTAATCTGTCTGTAAATTTTTGCAATGTTGTAAAATGAGGAATACGTGATAATCCTAAACATAATCTAAGGTAATAGGTTTCAACTAGCCATTCTGTAAACATCCTATAACTCTTACCTTCGTACTGTTTTATTGCGAGTAATATCAAATGCTGCCACATTGTGAAGACATGGTTGCTCTTTGAAGAAACAAAGGTGTCCTTGAATTTCTTAAAACACGATACATAGTATATGCTAATCTAACATATCTTGATTCTTTCAACATACATACTGGATTATGCTCCTAGAAAGCTCTACCGCAATTCAAAAGATGGTTTCTACAGAGCCACCTCTCTCTAGTAATTCATCATGATGAGAATTGTGTTTGAGCATATTGCAGATAATCAGTCCTAATTAGCTGAGAGGTAATTGAAGTCATGATTTCAAAGCGGCATATTTACAAAGATTGGTATTGTCGGTTGTACTCGATTTGGAATATTGTATGACGATTGTATAATCACTCATACATTTCATTCTTTATCTAATGTCTGAATCCATCTGCTAACGATATAAAAGCTCTATCGATCCTGAATCCATGTGAGGATAAGTCTAGACTTTCGCAGGCCGTGTTACTACAACTAGTACTAAGGTGTTCTAACGATAGAGATAGATGTCACTCATGAATTAATGAGTATTAACGAGAATCAAGCTTCGATTTAAGGTTCACCAAAAATGTCCTCTAACCATTTATAATATAGTATGCCATTTATCCTAGTGTGGCTAGATTAATCAGAAAAGAAGATAAGGGTCCAATGGAGGTCAAATTAGGCAATATGAGTAAGTGGATATGTATGTGCGGCCTTAGTGGCAATCAACCATTTTGTGATGGTTCTCACAAAAAGACTGCGGATGAACTTGAGGGCAAAGTATATCGATATAATCCTGATGGATCGAGAACTGAGATTATATAAGGGCTAGAAAAACAGTAATTTTTTTCTATCTAAATGGGTTGTGATATGCCATTGAAGTACTAATTACTAAAGCATTCTTTGTTTCAGTAAGGTGACTAACGACGTTGAATTCGTCGGGGTCACAGGCAGAGCCGGTCTGATATTTTTTCCCGTTCATACACTCCACATGGATTACAACTGAATACATGTGTAGATACTGTCGTGGGCTCTGACTTCTAGTATTAATTATTGTGTTATAATTTCACAGGATTCTGCGTATTAGTCATCGATAAGTGATAGCAGTAAAATTGTATCTTTCTCAGCATTCGAATTTGACAATCAGTCCCTGATCATTCGCACTGAGCCTGTGCTTACTTGTGAGATCGAAAGGCATTAAATGATTCGTTTTCGTAACTAAATGCGTCTACTAGAGACTTGGTAGATGCTTCGCTTTCGGTTGGATTGCCCGTTGACAAAAAGTTGCGAAAATGCACATAGCTCTGAAGCTCCGCCTCTAAACTCTTAGTATATAGGGCCGAGGTACTATGGTATTGTTCTGTCGTCTGCAATATTCTGGATTCATTAACTAGATTTTGAAATATAGGCAGATAATTGTTTGTAATTGCTATCATTGTTTTATTGTTGTACTGCCCACTGGCAAGTTTCCTAGCCTCATTTTGGTAACTCTGAGTTAAATTGCGTGACTTATTTATTAGTTCTTTGAAGGAATCTACAAACGAAGAGATAACTTGAGACGTCCTAACTGCATTAATCTGTACCAACGAAGCTTGTGAATTAATAGTAAATATAAAGAACATCAATATTATTAAAATTGTCGACACCGATCCTATTATGCTTCTAGACATTGCATATTACGTAGCACCATCTATTTATTAATTTAGTTAGACAATTTTGGGGCTATCTTGCATCGACAAAAGTAACAAAAGATATGCACTGCAATGACTGCTAGAATGAATGTCGCTTGATCTGAAATCAAAATTTTATCACTATTCTCACGAGAGGATTTATCTTCATTCAGTTATCTTACGTTGCACTATAGATCTATCCAGATATTGAGTTTATTGATGTTGAAATGAATATTGTGTGCGGAAGGCGCGGCACAGACTTTTCAAATATGTTGCAACTTTATGATGACCGATATCGTTAATTTGATCATCATCATATAAAAAATTGATCTAGTGATGAATCTTGTTAGTCCCTCCTAGAAGCAATTCCTATCATTATTAACGGTTAAATGATTAGACAAGAATGTTACCATATATAAAGATCCGCTTCTTGGGCTCCTCTCGGAGAACTTGATAGGGATTATCCCATTAGATAGTTGCAGTAAAGAACCATAGATGAGACACGAAAAAGCCGATCGAATAACAATAGTTAAAGTAAGCTGATCTCCAGATTATACATTATTGTCTATCCGCGCTGTATACGTAGCAAGTCTCGAAGAATAGGATCATATGAGATTATACAAACGAGCTCTTATCTATCAAAATCCTTTAAATTACCTCACATTGGATTAAGTACAGCTATTCCAGTAATTGATTGATGATTGCTGTTTGAGAAATCAAATTTCATGAATTAGGCCAACTAGACTTCTTTTGGGTTTAGGCTGCAAAATCTTTTGAGGATATCCTATACATAAGATCGAAGACGGAGTATATTTGGTTTTGAGCGCAGCCATGACTTTGGTCTCGTCAATCATACCTATCCAGATAGTGCTTAATCCCAGGGCGTGCGCAGCCAGCTGCGCATAAGCTGCGGCCAATGTGGCGTCTTGTAATGAAAATTTCCTGAGAATATCGTGTGGAAAATTCATTCTTACTCTATCTGGATTCATACAAAATACGAGAACGACCGGAGCACTTACGTATGGTTGTTTGTTAGCAGCTTCGACAAGCTTGACTTTGACCTCGGGTTTCTTTACATTAAAGATTTCAAAACCCTGGAATCCTCCTGCAGTGGGGGCTGTATCGGCAGCTGCGAATATCATCTCGACTTTTGCTTCCTCAACTAGTCTAGCCTCATCAAATTTTCTCTGAGATCTTCTTCCCAACATTACATTAAATATATTAGTTCTTAGTGCATCATCCACTTCCTCGATATCCACATTTTTTTCTTCATCATCTTTTGGATATAGTAAATCTTGAGCAACATTATTACTAGATGTTCCAGCAAACATCCTAGAAAATACATCCTTAGGATACGACACCAATCATAATACAGTAGTATGCTCTACAAAAGAGTTTCTATATTCATATATTGGATTTATCACAAATAATGGACTTATTGATTTGATATGTTATTTATATTAGATAGAAATTAATAACTAATGGATATGTGTTATTTTGAAATAACACAAAATAATTAGTATTCGTTTCTAGAAAAGTGTACGTTACAATATAGCATACTAACCTAGCTTACTCAAAAATGTCGCTAGATAAGCAGATTCAGTCTCATTCAGGTATGTCTGAGCAATACGTATATGCTAATTACTAGAATAGTGATAAGTGATAAGGGGTTAAATGTTAAACAACAGAATAAAATCTGTCTGCCAAAGGTTTTTATACGCCGTACATCCAGGTTAGCATAAAATTGTTACTTAATGCTCAAAGGGTTATAATGATAGTTGCTATTGTATACCTAGTTCTCTTTTTCGCATTAGGTTCCGGATTGTTTAACTCTGTTATTGAGGGCACCGCGAGAAGTACGAGGACATTTATCATTCCAACACGATCGATTCAGACGATTGGCGAAACAATTGTAACGACAATGATCTTATTTATTGGTATGGCAGGCGCTTTCCTGTTATATAAAGCTGGAAATTCTGTTAGTCCAAAAAATCAAGGAGGTCTTTTAATAGCTGGTTTTGCGACCATCGGAATTGCTATGCTTTTAGGGTTCAGGTTAGTCGATGTCAAAGTATAAATTATCGATTTGCGTTTCTAATGATTTAGCTTTGGATTATCGTACATAAATGTCTTCAAACAACTCTTTTTCGACAAATCGAATTCTGCTTTGCTGTGTCTGACACATTAGGGCCCGATCCGGTTTACTTCATGTTAGTAATTTTATAGTAGTAGCTGCTCAACAACAAATCTTATAAGAAATCCAATCGAAGGAGTATGCACCGTGATATTATATATCCGATCCCAAATAACTCCAATCATTATCACAAATGAAATGATGATGCAAGCAATCTCCTATTTTGAGTCTAGTTAATTATTAGTCTAACAATTCCATTGTCGCTGCCATTCAATTTCGGAAAGTATTTCGAGCAACGTCCCTAGATTGGAGGTACAAATGGACGCAATCAATGAAATGCATGAATTGCAATCTGATCCTTATATGATTGATTGATTTTAGTTGAATATGCATCATGACTACCGCTAGAATGGTTCTAGACGAGGCACTGGTTTTAGGACATTCCATGCATTGGTTTTTTTCCTTTGTCTCCTTGACCTTCAATTACTATCATCGTTAGAGTTGATCTAACTTTATCTATTCTCCTAACGTGCCACGTAATCGTTTCCCTCAGTTTATCCATAGTGTCAGATCTGATTTTCAATATTATATCATATACCCCATAAACTCCACTTACCTCGATAATCTCAGGTAGTTTTTTTAACTCTCTGAGTATTTCTTCTTCAGAACCAAGGTCGCAATTAATCAAAACATATGCAGTTGGCATTATAATATGTCTCTTAAATAATCTTGGAACTATTAAACTCTTTTGAAGAGTCTAAAATATTCCTATTATTTAGAATTGTACATTTGCAATATTTAGTCATGTACACTATTATTCATTTGGGTGCATTATTTAATTAAACTTGTCTTATTATAAAGAATCTCTCAAAGGGGAAAGTCTCACAATTTAGGATCTTGTTAAAGAAGTATCTTATGACCATAAATATTCACAGTTTCCATTTAACAGAAATTCCAATATGTTATGGATAAAATTAGGATGATATAAGATTCATTAATTTAATATGATGATACACTTACAAAAAAAGAGATAATTAGATAACCTAAAGTATCTGTGGGGATAGGGGTATTTTAATATTCACCCATTCCACCTGGAGGCATTCCACCACCAGGAGGCCCACCTGCAGATTTACTAGAAGCTATGACATCGTCAATTCGTAGAATCATAGAAGCGGCTTCAGTGGCCGACTTGATTATCTGTTCCTTGACACTAAGCGGTTCCAAAATTTCAAGCTTAGATATATCCGCAATCTTCGCGCTTCTAACATCGATTCCAGTCCATTTGGAGCCCCTGCTTTGTTTAGCACGTAAATCGGTCATAGCATCTATTGGATCCATGCCTGCATTTTGAGCTAATGTCAGTGGGATAATTTCCAGTGACTCAGCGTATTTCTCTGCTGCCAGCTGTTCTCTACCGGTTAATGTACTTACCCAATCTCGTATTTTTGATGCTGCGTACGCTTCGGGAGCTCCGCCTCCTGCAACTATTAATGGTTTTTCAATTACATCTTTTGTAACCATTAATGCATCATGAATGGATCTATCAGCCTCATCCACTACTCTCTGCGATCCCCCTCTAATTAGTATAGTCACAGATTTTGGATGCTTGCAACCCTCTATGAAAACCCATTTGTCAGTCTCAACCTTGCGCTCTTCTACAACATCAGCAAACCCAAGGTCTTTAGCTGTAAGATCTTCGATATTGGTCACAATACTTGCTCCAGTAGCTCTAGATAGCTTGGTCATGTCACTTTCCTTCACTCTTCGCACGGTCAAGATATTTGCCTTAGCTAGATAGTGCTGAGCAATATCGTCAATCCCTTTCTGACATATGACCACATTAGCCCCAATCCCGATTATTTTGTCTACCATACCTTTTAGCATCTTGTTCTCTTCTTCCAAGAACATTTTCATTTGATCGGGCGAACTTATATTGATCTTGGCATCAAATTCGGTCTTTTCGATTTCCAGCGCAGAGTTGATAAGTGCAATTTTTCCTTTTTCTATTCTTTTTGGCATACCCCCATGAACGACCTCTTTATCGAGGACTATTCCCCTGATCATCCTCGTATCTCGAAGCGATCCTCCAGCCTTTTTTTCTACTTTGACATCATCAATATCGACTTTAAAACCAGATTCGGATTGATCAGAAACTTGTAAAATCGCGTTCACTACTAATTCAGAAAGAGCCTCGGAGTCCTTGGAGACTAATTTAGTCTGCATAGATGTCCTTGCAATTTTTATCAATTGTTCTTTCTCATTATTGCTAACTTTCTGAGCCATATTGTTAAAGATTTCAATAACCTTGGTTGCACTTTTTCGATAACCATCTACTATGATAGTTGGGTGTACATCCTTAGATATCAGCTGCTCTGCTTTCTCTATGAGAGCTCCAGCTAGGACGACTGCTGAAGTTGTACCGTCGCCGACCTCATTGTCTACAGATTTCGCAACTTCGACCATCATCTTCGCTGCAGGATGCTGAACATCAATTTCCTTCAGGATCGTTGCGCCGTCATTCGTAACAGTTACGTCTCCCAAAGAATCTACTAGCATCTTGTCCATTCCCCTCGGACCTAGACTCGATCGTACTACTTCCGCGATTAATTTGGCCGCCGTTATGTTATTTTTCTGGGCATCCTTACCCTTAGTCTGAGTTGCACCCTCTTTGAGTATTAATACTGGTACTCCACCAGCCGCATTTTGATTTGACATTTCACATATTCACCTAAAATTAATTGACTAGATGGCATACTGTGGGATATTTTAAATTTGCTAAATTAGTTGGCAGAAGCGGGATCTAGGATCAATGCCGCATTACACATGACAGAACAAAATGAACGATTATGACCAGCCAGGAGTTTGGATTATTACCAAAGTAGCAGAGTAATTAATCACTTAAGAGCTCTTTATACTTATCCTGTTTAATTTCGGCATAGGTCTCCTTTGGTGTTTTGTCGTCTATCGAGATCCCAAGACTAAGACAAGAACCTATGACTTCCTTAACGGCACTTTTTAGACTACTAGCATATGAATTGTCAATCTTCATTTTTGCAATTTTGATTATACTATCCATAGTGATGTTTCCTGCATTCACTGTACCTGCAGTGCCAGAACCTTTGGTTATACTAGACTCTTTTAATATCAAGGCTGCAGTGGGTGGAATTCCTACTTCAACATTAAATTGCTTAGTGTCTGAATCAACTTCCACCTTCACTGGAACCTTCATGCCAGGAAAATCCTTGGTCTTCTCGTTAATCGCATTCACAACTTGCAGTACATTCACCCCAATAGGGCCTAAAGCCGGGCCAAGTGGCGGTCCAGCGCTTGCCTCCCCTCCACTTACTAACGCACTTATAGATTTCTTATCCGTCATATTTTCCACGAATCCTATACCTAGATATAAATGTCTTTGATAATGATTATACTAACAAGGATTATTAGTTGGAAAAGGGGGACTTGGCTTTATGTATTGATAATCCAAAGGTGCCACCCCTGGATGTTTAGTCTATTTAATAATATAGCACACTACACTCAATCTGACTGTTTTCCATATGCTCACAGTAGCTTTTGTGGGCATTTGTCTGATCAAAAGTACCAGTCAATTAGCTGATTTCCGTAGCTGACATCGTCACATATATGTAACTCGCATGCTCGTTGAAAAGAGTGTGACCAAAACGCTCGCAATAGATCTCGATTCAGTCTTGGCGGACACTATGACAATATGGACGGCTGTATATAGCAATATGTATAAAACTCAAATATCAAAGGATGAGATGACCTCTTGGGATATTACTAAAATTCTGCCAATATCTGCGGAGGAGATATCTGGGATTTTTATATACGTATGGACCCATCTCTGGAAGGAGATACCTCCGACCGAGCCCAATTTGGCAAATATTGTTAAGCAGATTCACAAAAAGGGGTATAGGATTTCTATTCTCACAAAACGGGAGAGAGAAACCGTACCATATGTCGCAAACTGGTTGGATTATTATGATATCTTCTCGGATGATCTTATATTCGTATACGATGCGACACCAAAAGCAGTGTATCAATTTGACATCCTCGTTGATGATGCACCGATAAACTTAATCGATATAACATCACCGAAAGTAGGAATTCTATTTAATCAACCATGGAATCTTGGCTTTAACTGGCCCATTCGGGTCGGCTCAATTAGCCATATGGAATCTAAGCTGTAGAAATGAGTGTGGACGAGTACTTATAATAAGAACACCATAAGATGGAGATTACCCAATATCATTTGGACAGGACTGTATCCTCAGGAACCTGTTGTTGGCATATTAGTGATGGTTATCATTTCTGCAAATCATAGTGATCTTTATTTCGTCATGACAGGGTTTTGTACTAGCCGAACTAGAATCGCTGTTAACCGCTCTAACTATTTCCACATTACTTGTATTCGGTAGAGTATATGCATCCTGCACCATTCTTGTCTTGTTATCCCAATGCAGAATTTCAATGGAATGCCAATATACAAGACTGTATAGAAGGATCATTAAGATAATGCCGCTAGCGATAAGAGCAATTCCGGCATATATCAAAAGTCTCTTCTTATCGCTTCTATTTAACACTCAATAGTAGCACCAATTATCGGGCATTTGCATTTGTACCTTTCATTCTCACTATAAAAAACCTGTATTGTTGAGGGTACGACTAGCGTGATGATTTCTTCAAATAATTTGCATCAACTGTAACAGGTATCTGGTATGGTGAATCGAGCAATACTACTGTTGCCTCTTGTTTTTCATAGTCTACCCTAGTTATCTTAGCCTTCATTGATTTGAAAGGCCCTCCGATAACCTCAACGGTATCATCCACGCTTAATTCAGCTACTACAGGTTTCTTGACAATATAACCTTCTATATCTTTAAAAGGCAATTCGCCACGAATTTGTCCCCTTACATGTCTAACACCTGCCAATGCTTCAAACGCTACCATTGAATCAGGAGCTTCGATTATTATATAACCCTTGAAACTATCGAGCACAAGTATAGAATAGATCCCAATCTTTTTAGCGGCGACTTTGTTTTGAAGAATATTAGCTACTACTCGTTCCTGTCCTCCGGTGGTTCTAATAGCAAAAAATTTTGATTCGATTGTCTTCAATTTTTCTTCTGGTAAGATGCTATTCGAATCTTCGTTAGAAGATACCTCTTCATGAGTCATAGGTGAATGTGACTGCCCACGTTGTTCAGGAGTTTGGATATCCTCAATAATTTCCAGATTTTCTTTATTGTTATCTCCTACATCAGATAAATCACTTAAAACCCCATCATCAGAATGTTTACTTTTTTCAAGATAATTGTTCATAATTCCTATTTCGTTAATTAATAGTCCTAACGCAATTTATAAATTTACTTAACTTGTATCATACAAATTCGCTATTTGACTCAAATATACGGCAATTCTCTTTGTACTTAGATAAGTTCAGAAATAAGATTTATCACTAAATATTCTATTAGGAATAGGGCCAGTACCATATGTATTTATACGATTAATAACTGCATTGCAATATTTTCAAGGTAGTAATCAGCATATTACAATACGCAATTATAGAGACTATTTGGTAATTTCTAGACATATGAGTCTGAAATATAATATTAAAAGTACGATTGTACAGCTAGATAACGTACTCGAACAAAGGCGGACGAGGCTGTTCGGAGCGGCTTCTGCAAATAGAATTACCGGGTGTAATATATCTAAATTTACTATTGGATAGATGCGAAGAAATAAAACAAAAGAATCTATGAATAGGAAGATCAGCAACAAATGATACTTTCTTGGGAAATGAACGTCCAATCTTTGGTGCTTTTATGAAGTAAATAGACAACTATCCGTTGATATTATAACAAATCTTGATTCCAAACTTACATAAGTAACGTTTAGAGAAAATTTGAGATATAGGAATACACTTTACTGAATTTCAACACATATCCGGAAACTAACTCTCCTAGACTTAAGTTACTTTTGAAGATAGAATTAATTGGTGTTATCTGTACCTAAAGACATCTTGGTGCAAAGTTATTACACACTTATAGCTTCGGAAACGGATTTGGCAAGTAGGACAATGTTAAACTATTTGATTAATAATAAGGGGTTTGAAGTCACTGAGAAGAGTTCTGGTATCTTTGAATCAAAAATCCACAAAAATGTAAAACTTTATGTCTCTGAACTTGAACTTCTTTCTCTAGAAGATATTGATGCAGATATTCACGGATCAAAGGCAATAATTTTTTTATCCAAACACGAGTCGACGAAGAAAATTCCGACTCTTACTTGTCATTCTACGGGCAATTTTTTGGATAATGCTTATGGAGGGAACCCGAAAGAACTTGGTTTATGCTATCCGTCTCTGCAGAAAAATTTCATGAACAGGATTAATAACAAGAAATCCTTAGTGCCAGGTTACGAATTAAGCATTGAAGCCACGCATCACGGACCAACATCATTACTATGCCCAGTTTTGTTCGTGGAAATAGGATCTTCTTACAATCAGTGGACTGATATTAATGCTGCCTCACTTGTTTGCGATACAGTGCTTGAGGTAATCACACTAGGATTCAGGAATTGCGTTAAAATAGGCGTCGGACTAGGTGGCTCCCATTACCCAGAGAAATTCAACAAATTGCTGCTGGAGTCAGAATACGGTCTTGCTACTATAGCTGCTAAGCATAACCTACATCTTATTGATCATAGCATGCTCAAACAAATGTCCGCAAAAAGCATTGAAAAAGTAACTCATATTGTAGTCGACAAAAAAGGGCTGGGTAAGGAAAGAACGCGAATAATGAACCTAATAAGCCATTTTGGTCTTGAGATACTGTCCGTGTAATGGATGTTAATTGCTATTATTATTTCGGACATCAATTTGATTTATTATGGATATTTTACTTCCAGTTTGTTTAATGGCTCTATGTAAAATCTATTAGTAACTCTCAATTAGAATCATTCGTGACTGTAGGCGATTATAGAATCAAAGTTGTCACAATATTTCTGATACATGATGGAAAGATATTACTTCTCAAACGCAGCACGAATGTAAGAACAATGAAAGGTATGTGGGCCGGAATAAGCGGATATTTAGAGAATGAGGACCCGTTAATTCAGGCTCTGAAGGAAATACGAGAGGAAAGCGGGCTTTCAGAAAGTCAAGTAGATCTTCTTAGGCGTGTAGAACCATTGGAAGCTAGAGATATCCAGCTTCCTAATATTGTGTGGATTGTACATCCGTTCTTGTTCAGATCAAATACACTGTCAATCAAGATAGACTGGGAACATGACGAATACAAGTGGATAATGCCACATGATCTGGACAAATACAAAACTGTTCCGAAGCTAAAGGATGCTTTGGAAAAATTACTCCACTAATATCGTCATTAAGATCAATACTGATTCCGTTCCTCAAGTAGGTTCTGAACACATCAGATATTAGTTTATGCCAATTCAAATAAAAATATTACATTGTAACTATTTCCAATAGTATCATTATTAACAATTAGTCAACACCGGTTGAATTAAGTCCTTATTTCTTAGATTCGTCTACACTGAAAATTAAGGTCTGAACCTTGCTACCAGGTATGAAATACGATTCTCGTATGTTCCTGGAAAAATATTCTTTCTGAGGTCTATCAGATTCTATATGAAAACCAGACGTGGTACCGATAGATTCGAGTTCGGTAAAGCATTTATTAGATTTGTCAATATCAGTTAGAACCTGGAGGGAACCCTTTGTGCGTAATTTTGATGACATGTGGAAGAATAACTGTGTCAGTTCTGACTTGTTATTGTTCAAGCCTTTGGAAAAGTGCTGTTCAGGCAGAACCAATAAAAAATTGTCGACGGATCTATTTGTAATATTTGGAACCAGTTTGTGAGTATCTCCCCAAAATGACGAGGCATTAGGAGGATCCAGATCTGCAAACCTTGATTTAGCCTTAGAAACTTCCATCTGATCTTTTCCAATTCCAATGAAATACTCTGCCCAATTATTTACTGCGATTTCTTCCAGAATGTCTCCTCTTCGCATTTCTATTTCTATATTAACTTTGAGATATAGTCTTCGTGCCTTGTTAATTGTTCTATTGAGCTGAGTTGACGGGTTGCCTTCGTGAAAAAATTGGTATATAAGGTTCCATCTTTGTCTAAAAATATCCGGAAATTGTCGGGTCCGAATGAGCTCTTTAAAGAGATCGGTTTCGGCAAAGTCAGAAAAAAACTCGTCAGTTCTCGACACCGCTTCAAACTTAGGAAGATATAGTTCTTCATACAGGTTGGTAACTCTGTCCCAAGCCCTAATGGGATCCGAACCCATGTAGGTAACAGATAAGTCAGCTAGCCATAGTATCTCACCAATTAATTTTATCTTATTTGAATCTGATCCCATGTTTTCAAGATAGGTTAAGTGTTCCAAAAATTTTTTCTGAGCAAGCTCCTGTTTGAAATATGGAAAATCAGTTCTCCAAATCAACGCTTCAATAATTCTAGCTTCAGTTATAGTATTGTCTTCTGGTTTGATATATTCAGGATGGGTTGTAATAAATTCTATAGGAGGTAAGAGTGCCGATTTGTATTCTCTGAAGTAATTTTCAAATTCGTATTTAGTCATAGTAAAATATGCAACGTGGATACCAGTCTTTTGTAATTCATTTATAGTTCTCACTACGCTGGGCCCTTTGGGATTAGCAGCTGGACTCCGAGTGGCCTCCAGTTGGGCTGGATCATAATCGTGCAAAAGGCCAGCTATTAAAAGTAATTCATAGTCAACCGGATTAAACTTATAATTATGAAATTCCCTGGGTAACATTTGTAAACTTAAATAGGAAACTTCAAGAGTGTGATGGAAATTATGATATTCGCTTGATCCCTCGCCAATCCCTTGTGATGTATAAGCGTTTTGAAGGAACCTAATGAGTGTTCTAATTCTTGCAATCTTGTCATCGGATACTCCTCTTTGTTCAGCAACCTGAACTATAGCAGAAATTAACTCGTCATCTTTTATATTCGCTAGGTTCTCATTAGTATATGCGATAGTCCGTTTTTTAGCACCAGGCAAATGTCTGATGGTTTCGTTGTAGATAAGTCTAATAGGCAGGCTCTTATTTATGTAAATCCCTAGTGTTGTCAACTTCCATGGATATTTGATCCTCGGTCTTTCTCTCTCTATAATTTCCTCCGAGGCCTGAACTAGCTTTCTGTTAAGTTCAGCTATATGTGTAGCAATGTTGGTATCCTGAGACTTCAAAGCTCTTTGATTCATAAGCCTGGCCCTTTCAGTATTCATGACTATCCACTGAGGTATCTTTACCCTGTATCTATAGCGTTTATGCATTTTACGCTGAGATCCGTATTGTGATATCGTCTCTTTATAAGTAACAGCAACATTTCGTCTCTCTACATTAAAAGGTAGGTCGCTATCCTGCACAACCTGAAGAATAATTTCTTTAGCTCCAGTCTGGAGCCCTAGTAAGACATGCCAATATTTGCCTTTATCTAGCCATGCGGGCACCTGAGTTTCTTTATCCCAAAAGTCGATAGGACCTAGCGGAAGATAACCATTTTCATACTCTTTTGTTTCGGGATTATAAGATCGATACTCGTAGGTTCCAATCTGTGGGTCCAGATTACGTGCAATTGTTCTTACATCCGTGATTAGGTCCGCCGACTTCGTCAGCTCACGATATGCCATCACTCCCCAGATTGTTCCCAAGGCACTAAATAAGGTAAAAATTTCAGCTTGAATGTCGACCTGATGAAGTGCTAAGTATCTAGGTGCGAGTGGTATCCCAAACCAACCAGTCGCTAAGATGCCCATAAAAGCTAGGGTAATGAATAACCATCTGGCAAGATCGTTATATGTTAAGCTGAATGAATAACTACTAAACTGCAAAGGCAGATCTAGAGAATCACTATCATGAGGATCTTTGACCTGTCTAATAATTTCAGTCATATGGTGGGAGAATGACGAATGGATAATTTTCAGAACAAAAGCTCTCCCATTTCCAATATTCATTAATATGCTTAACTTGTTACACTCGACAACACTATATATTTGCACCAAAAGTTAGGTAACATTGTGCAAATTGTAGCTAGATGACTTTCTTTGATATAAAGCAATGGTAGATACATGGATACTAAATGAAAATCAAAATGGAGATCAATGTCTCTATGCATAAAGTACGAGATTGCCAATTGCCGGATGTTACCTCCTCCTCACATTCATATTTCCTACCTATGATCTCACTACTATTTTTCCTCTCATTGTCTCTGGGTGCAAAGAGCAATAATACTCGTACACTCCGGCCTTTTTTGTGGCAATTGCGGTTATAAAAGACTGATCGGCTGACAGGTAAGATGTATTAATACCTAAACCATCAACTATGAAGTCGTGTCTTACAAAATCTTTGTTTAGTATAATTAGTTTTTTTGGTAGATTTGTGTTTGCATAAATTGTGGGATTAGTTCCATTAAATCGATTATCTTGTGCAATTAGCAGTATTCCATTCGCAGTCTTTACTCTCGATTCAATAGTCGTATGGGTTAGATTGCCAACGGCCCATATTATGCCAACTGACATAAAGGATACGGCAACAATAGCTATTATGTTAGTATTCATCGCATCATGGAACCTCCTATATTAAGAGCAACTTATCATGTATTCATTTTGGTGTATTAAACTAATCTATCAGCCTGAAATTCAAGGTTTAAAAGATTCATTAAGAATATCTTCGAAACTTAGTCTATCTATCAAAGTACAAAATCCTAGAAACTAAGATTAATAATTGACCAAATGTGACTCAATTTCGTGGCTAAAGTAGAGAGCGTTAATAACAAAATGTTGGGTCTCTCATTTATCTCTCTAGGTTTAATTTATGTTATTATGCTCTTTGGAGTTTACATTGCCGCCTCTCATCAGGGATTGTCTTGCGAGGGTTGGCCGCTATGTCCAAACGGGTTCAGCTTTCCACCAGAAAAATATTTCTTTGAGCATTTCCATAGGATGCTTGCCATTACTACCTCCGCTATTGTGATTGTTACAGCCCTTTACGCGGTGAAAAGAGTTAAAGCTGCAAGGAATCTCTCAGTCGTATCTGTCATCATAATTATAATCCAGATCATTTTAGGTATGCTAGTAGTAGACTCCAAGCTAGAACCTTTGTTAGTTGCTGCTCATTTATCTACTGGGGTACTTTTGTTTGCAACGATGTTGACGATTTTTCTCATAACGTATAGACTTAAAGCGTTGAAAAAGTAATAGCATATCACACGCTAATGATAAACCGTGTAATTGATTCTATGAACACCATATGATAGGATGATAAATGTCTTAGGAATACTTGTTCACTTTTGAGCTTCGTATCATCTCAGGCTGTATATCTGGAAAAAAATTAGGATGATAGTAATGTTGGCGAATTCGTGATTGATCCATTTGATAATTTCATATTATAACAGGCATAATTGCCTGGCTTATGGTCAAGCTGAGAGTGTTAGACTTGAAAGCATCAAAACTCACAATGTTCAGGTTCAACTCTTGTATCTTTATTAGTATATGTTGGTCTACCCTTTAAAATATTTAGCAATTACACAAGAAACGGAAGTAATTCCCAGAATTTGTTCTACCAAAGAATATTGTAAAAGATGGAAGCGATGATTGGTATCGTCTAAGTATTGAGCAAGAAGTACAACGGTGAATGAATGACAGGAAGACTCCGATATTGTAATGAAACCGTGTCACTTACCCATTCTGATCATTTGACTTGATACCAAAATATAAGATCCTATATAGTTACGAAATAGCTGGAAAAATCTATCTAAACTCTAAGATTACTCCAGACCTATTCTAGGTAACTTCTCCTCATCCGAGGTTCGTTCTAGTAGTAAGAATTGTCTGTAATGAATTTTTAACATATCAGAATATGATAAATGAATACTAATAGCAAGGGCAGAATCCAATTATGCTGGAGCAAATTTCTTTTCAGCCGGTCACCGACCACATTTATACGGCAATATTTAAGATTACCATATATAGTGAGAGGTATAATACAGTAGAAATAATCTTGTCCTACTTTGTCATTGGTAACCAGAAGCTAAAGGTAGCACCATTGCCATTTTCATTATTATTACCCCATATTCTGCCACCGTGAGCTTCAACAATGTTTTTTGAAATAAATAAACCCAATCCAGTTCCTCCATCTGAGCTAGAAGCAAACTTTGTGAAAAGCTTAGGCAATATCGCGGGATCGATGCCAGTCCCGCTATCTTTTACGGCAACAACTACACCTTTACGACCATCATGTTCAGCACTGTGACCTTCGGTTTCTGTTGAAATAGTTATAGTTCCTTGCTTGGTGAATTTAATAGCATTAACTAAGAGGTTTGAAGTCACCTGATTAATTCTGTTCTTATCAGCTTTTATGTATATATCTTCTTTACCGTTGAAGATTGGTTCTATTTTTATATTGCTATCTTTATTTTTGGTAGCAGTATAATTCCTGGAATCCGTTACGGCATTCAGTATCAGCTGGTTTAAATTGAATCTCTCCTTATCGAGTGTCAGCGAATTACTCTCTATTCTTGTGACGTCCAAGATATCCTCCGAAAGGTTTCGCAGTCTTTTTGCGTTTCTGATTATTACGTCCAAAATTTTATCCTGCTGGAACTGCGCTTCATCTTTTCTGTATCGAAGAACCTCAGACAAGCCAATGATTGGTTGGATAGGAGTTCGTAGTTCGTGGGCAGCAATATTAATAAATTCCTCCTGCATCTTATCACGGACCTTTAGTTTTTCGTTGGCCAATGCCAGTTGGCTGTTTGATATATCCAACTCTTTAGTTCGTCTTTTCACCTCTGTGTTTAAGCTATCGGTCCATTTGAAAAGTAATATAATTAACACGGATATCGCCGCAAAAGTACCTCCAAGAAGTGTAAACATCTTTTCATCTTCAATAGAAAGCAAGCCCTTTACATCAGAGTAGATTTGCGTGATTGGCGTTACTACTTGAACGAAGTACATAGGTTTGCCATTCACAAAAATAGGAGAGCCTGTTGTCAACCGTTCTCCTCTACCATAATCGTAGATCGCAACGCCAGGATTACCTTCTAACAATGCGTGGGTTAGGTTATTTAGGATAAAATTTTGATTGATAAAGTGTTGGGTATAATTCCCAAAGAAGTTTTGGCCTACTAGTGTCTGACTAGCACCATTTGCCAACATGGTACCATTTGTATTATACGCAACCAAAAATGGCTTCTCGATATGCTCAACATTTCCATAATGGGCAAAAAAGGGGACTGTAGGTATTGACGTGGCAATTATCCCAAGAAACTGTCCGGTCTCCCTGCTAATAATCGGATAGGATATGAAAATTGTGTACATGCCCTCTCTCTCAAAGCCGTCAGAAAATACTGGCTTTAGGGTAGCTCTTGTATTCATAACCCAATCCCTTAGGGAATAATCTGCACCCAAAATAGCCCCCTCAGAACCGGCCGGAGAGTAGCTTAACTTTACAATATTATTTTTATCCAGAAGAAATAGCCTATCAATAACCTTGCTAAACTGAATGTACTTTTCGCCAACTAGTTTCGAAGACTTGTCTGCGGAAAGATTCCCCTGTTGTAAATACAGAGAATTTGCCAATCCATCAAGCATACCGACAACCAAATTCAAATCTGAACCAGCATGAAGTGAAATATCAAGGGTAGATCCTATCTGACGCTGTTTTTGCTGTGAAAGTAAATTGGATTTAATATCGTGTTCGGTGATACTTTGAATATAGAATACGAAAGTAAGAGAAAATGCGACTATCAAAATTATAGAAATGACACCTATTTCCTTTATTCTTTTGGAAAGCAAGTCCATGTCTACGAAATCCTCTTAATAATTAGAATTAGCTCAGTGTTCCTATAATAAGGCTTTTTATTGAGAATTTTAACTTGCAAAGTAATATCAATAGCTGAGGACATTTGTTATTCTACGGCTACAAATTGTAGATTTTACATTAACTCTCTATCCTATCGACCATTTTCGTAATCGCATTACAAGGGCTCGATACTACAAGGTACACCGAAGCTGTTGATCAATCCTTGTACCTTCGAGGTTAAGATCTTTTAATCATAAAGAACGGAACATAACTTTTTATTGGAATGACAAGTAAAACGATTATTTGTTAGCTGTATCCTGTAAAAAAATGACTTTGCAATAGATTATCATGGTAGGAAAGTAAATAACAAATAGTGTCTCAGATAAGAAGCAAGGGTTAATAGGGGTTAAGTTCTTTGATGCGTTTGACCGTGCCTAAATTTTCAGCTGTTTATGAACTTCTTGTGGTAGGACTTGTTCTGAGTATGGTAATTTCCACAGTTAGCCCAAGCACGACGGCGGTAGTAGCTCAACAGAAAAAGCAAGTCGTAATTACCGCCATGCTTGATAATTTAGGAAATGTCATAAAATGGGATGATCTCTTGCGACCAGCAGTACAGGAGTTGAAGTCTAGACATCCAGACCTAAATATACAAATAAACTATACTACGACTCCTTACAATCAGACTAGGACTCATCTATTAAATTCATTAGGAAATAAAAGTGCTATTGATTTGATCTCAGTCGACCAAATCTGGCTTGGGGATTTTGCTCAAAGAGGATATCTGACAAACCTTACGGAATTCGTAAAGATTTGGGGAAGATCTTCTGATTGGTATCAAACAAATTTCGATGGAGGGGTGTATAAAGGCAAAGTGTATGGTATATGGGCATGGACGGATGTTAGGGGGATGTGGTACTGGAAGGATTTATTAAATAAGGCTAATGTAGATCCTGACTCCCTGAAAACGTGGGATGGCTATATATCATCAGCAAGGAAAATTAATTCTGTTTTAGGACCAAAGGGGATCTTAGGAGCAGCCCTCGTTGGTCTAAACTATTCTCCAGATCTTTGGTATCCTTATCTGTGGATGCTCGGGGGTGATATTCTTGTGATGAAAAATGGACACCCAAGAACGGGAAGTTATTGGTTTCCAGCTTATAATAGCTCAGCAGGTATTAAAGCACTGGAATTTATCAAAGAACAGGTTAACTCAGGGATCAAACCACTGAACACTAATCCAGATAAATTGTTCATTAATAGAAAGCTCGCTTTATTACAAAGCGGGTCCTGGGTACCCGGCGCTTTTCCACGTCAGTTCTGGTCGACTTTTGATCAGAAAATTGGATTTATACCTTTGTTTCCAGTTCCCAATGAACATATTCGAACTTCCACAATGATGGGTGGATGGGAACTCGCTATTCCTCAGACTTCAAAAAATAAAGAACTAGCCTGGGAGCTAATTACACTAATGGTAGACCCAAGGCTAATGAGTCCATGGCTAAAGCAAACGGGGTTCCTTCCCACACAGAAGAGTATTGGCTCTGGTCCTCAATTAACAGAATTAAATCAAACCATTCCTTATTATGGCGAAATGGTCTCGATGATTCCCTTTGGCAAAAGCAGACCAGTAGCATCCGAATATCCGCAAATTGCTGAAAATGTAAGGCATGCCCTTGAGGATGTTTATTATGGTATTAAACAGCCAAAACAAGCACTAAATGATGCTGCCAAAGAATCTGCCAAGATTTTGGGATGGTGAGGTTATTTTATCCGAATATTTCAATGATAATATATGTCATTTATTTCAGACCTATTATTAGTATCGATTCCTTTAAGAAGTAGGTTCAGAACGGTTTTCCTGACATTATAAAATGATCACAAAAGATATCTTCTCTTCATCTTCGTTGGTAGCTAACTTACAAAGTGTCCCGGACAATATAAAAAAAGATATACACATGCTATGTTATAGCTCAGTTTGATAAATCAAAAACATTGGTTCTGGGGATTTCCTAATGTTATAATCTTGCATAAGCAAGCTTTCTAGTCTTCATCGGTCTCATGATAGGACAGCTGAGAACTTCTTGTATTTAACGAGTAGGGTGTGACATGCTTTTATTACTTTTGACATTTAGACAACCGAACCTAGATAAAGTTCTATGAACTGACAGCGAGATAAGCTATAATAGGCTGCAATAACATACGATTTTGCACTCATGAGCCACAAAAATTATGATAATAAGAAGAAAAGAGATGACAGTTACATCTCTATTAATCGGCGCAAGAGAAATAAGTACTTGAAGATTGTTGGAATTCCTATTGGTGTTGCAGTAATTGTTTTGGGAGTAATTGTTGCTACT
Organism: Nitrososphaeraceae archaeon; assembly: GCA_051961195.1. Classification (GTDB taxonomy): domain Archaea; phylum Thermoproteota; class Nitrososphaeria; order Nitrososphaerales; family Nitrososphaeraceae; genus JARBAU01. The sequence goes on from JBQCDO010000374.1 coordinate 26,997, forward strand.
CAGGCTCAGGAACATGGTTTGGGTGCGAGGATCGTATATCATATCCATCCTCATCTCAATATGACAGTCGATGGTAAATCTGTCGCTGTCCCACAGGGCATTGGCATCAATTCATCACTTTATAAGGATCATTCACTCGATAAATATAGTACTCCGGAGATTGCACCTGTGCATACACACGATCGTAGCGGGACTATTCACGTAGAATCTACCGTAAATCGAAATTATACTTTTGGCCAGCTACTAAGCATATGGGGATTAGATCTCAACAATAAGCCTGTACATTTTATTGTGAACGGAAAGGCAATATCTCCGCCGGATAGTTTTAAAAATCATGTGTTCAGAGATAGAGAAAATATCACTTTGGCTATTGGAAAAACTTGAAAATTCGAGACCTTCAAAATAAAATGGTATCTATTGAAGAATCTGTGGATTCGTTGCCAGATCGGACCAATATTGATGGATATGGGTTCTCACTAGAAAGAAAGTAAGAAACACCTATAACATCGGCATATAATACTGATTCATGGTGAATGAAGATAACGTCGACGGATTGTGGTCTCCGATAAGCAAATCCACTACACACAAATCCTCTGATATTGGAATTAACATTTCTGCTTCTAATGTTCCTAACGAGACTATAAATGAGTTATTTAATGTTATTATAGGTCACGACGACGTAAAGAAACTGTTCAAATTATCTTTATCCTCGGATATACCTGTTCATATATTATTGGTGGGCCCACCGGCCTCAGCGAAAACTCTCTTTATGCTAGAATGTATTAAGCTTGAACGTGCGCACTTTATTGTGGGGAGTCAAAGTACAAAGTCTGGAATGATGGACTATTTGTTTCAAGCACGTCCTAGATACCTAGTCGTCGATGAAATTGAGCATATGCCAATGAGAGATCAAACTGCTCTACTAAGTTTGATGGAAACTGGGATTATTTCTGAAACGAAATTTCAAAAGACTCGCAAGACTCAGCTCAAAACATGGGTTTATGCCACGAGTAATGGAACTGAACGAATGTTAACTCCGTTGCTCTCCAGATTTGTAGTATTACATTTTAAACAATATAAATTTGATGACTTTCAGAAGGTCGCAACTCACTTACTTGTTAATTCTGGAATCTCAGATGAAATAGCATCTACTGTTGCAAATGCGGTATGGTATAAGATGAGATCAAAAGACATTAGGGATTGTATGAAGATCGGTCGCCTTGTCAAGACTACGGAAGAAGTTGATTGGGTAATCAATGCTTTAAGAAAATATGGTCGATAACCCTTAACTCATGAGCTTTTGTCAGGGTTGAGTGCTAAAGGACTTTTATTTATGCCATATGATAACAATGGGAATTCATATGAACTAACGAAAAGAAATGTGGTGATAGCCTACGATCGTCTAGCTTACACCAGCAGGCTCGTGGCTTTGTTCGCCGTGATCGAGCTGTTTGTGAGCGTTCAAGTCTTCTGCATTGTTAAAAACCCTTCCACAAAGACTGCAACGTTCCTGTTTCGATGGCTTATTAGAAGAGGATGCTGCAAAACCCATACTGTCATTATATTTGATAAACTCATAATTAAAGATAATACTATTATTTATCTTAATATTTGGAGCATATTTTAAAAATACTATGATCTGCCATTCAAATAACACTGCTCATCATGTCGTTTTTTGTAAACTGCCGTAAATAACTGAGATTTTAAACTCTTGTTGAACAAACTTTTAATACCCTACCGAAATTGCGATATAGAAATATAGAGATTAAAATAACACTACAAAAACAAACTAGTATT
>JBQCDO010000375.1:0-4707 GCA_051961195.1 Nitrososphaeraceae archaeon
ATATTAAAAAGTTATCTTAGGTCGTTAAATTAATCTAAAATATAGTTGTATGCAGATAAGTAGTTGGGAAGTCTTATTTGCAATTCTTTTTGTTTTACAGTTCACATATAATGTTTATTTGAATTCAAGTGGGTAAAAAATGAGCCGCCATGCTACAATTGGCGATTCATACCTATCAGCACTAACTGATTCAATCTATTTGCCGTGCATAAAGATAATAATAGATGTAATTTGGTTCAGATATTCCGTTATAATACGTGAGTATTGAACAAAGAATCTGAAGAAGATTTGTCATTGGTATATGTTAGTAGACTTTATGTAAAAAAATTTCGTACTTCAGAAATAAGATTATAATAGCAAATTCTATCTAATGTATAAGGATTTAATTCCAAAGCGCGTCGCTACAGACAACTATAGTATGAATCGATAATGATCAAAACTAACAGATCAAAAACTCGTTAAGATAAATTCGCATAATAATGATGCCCAGCAGGAAAAGTCTTAATGCATGTCTTGAAAAAGATGAGATTCTATAGAGATGTGTTCCTCTTGAGAACAATAATGCAGAGCATCTCATTTGTTGCTACTAACATTGATATAAATGTGGAGCAGAATCTATTCATATCTGCTATACCCACTTATAACAACTCAATTGGTTAATATTATATCTATCAAATTTAAAGTACTGGATATTATTATAATTATTATAATTTATAATAATAATAGAATGCTTTATGATTGTATGAATCAATCACTTTAAGAAATCATTCCTGTGTATGGTATAATGTAGCACTGAATAATCAGACAATCTAAAACAGAAGTAAAAAGCTAATGTTTTAAAATATTCTTTATTGAGAGGAAGAGTGATTCTAAATGTCCTTCTACGCCTACAAATATAAAAGATACTCCTACCCCCAATAATATGCCGCCAACTACGTCTAATGGATAATGACCGCCGACATAGACTCTTGATATGCAGACTAAAGCTGCCTCTATAGCCAAAAGGACAGATATCGCAAGTTTTCTATAAGTATCTCTGAATAGTACAAGGGCTACTGCCGCACCAGCTGATACTATAACGGCATGACCAGAAGGAAATGAGTAGTCACTATCAGCAGCTATTAGAAAATCTGATTTTGGAATTGCCGGTCTAAGCCTTGAAATTATATCTTTTGTTATAGTGCCAAGAGGTATAAGAACAAGTATTGATATGGTGATAACTATCGCAGTTTTTTTGCCTGACCCGCCATCTAAAATAAACAATAACACTATCACAACAACCCAGAATACTTCTCTTCCATATTCAGTTAACCAGATCATTAATTTATTGAAAATAGAGGAGTGTAAATTATTAACTTGTAAAAAGATCCAAGAATCTGCTTTTAAAAATGGAGAACTGTTACTATATGAAGTTAGTCTTGGTGAAACCAGACCAGCAAGCAGCACAAAGAAGGTAAGGATACAAATAGAAGATACAAGGTATTTATTCAAATGCTTGTGATAATTGTCAGTAGATATTACTTATAAAGTATATCCGATGAATAAATAAGACAAGATTTGCCAACGCATTATTTGAAAGAAAGAAAGATAGAGCTAATAATATAGATATGATTAAATTGAATAAGGATTATATCTAATAACAAAAACTGTGGTCGAATCCATTAGCCTGCGCAGGTCATTTCGGATCAAAATAGCGACCTTCAAATATGACCGTTCACTATTCTAAAACCATGATCAGACGGCTAATTCAAGATGGCTACAACAAGAGTAAAATAGCAGATGAAAGAGGTTCTAATAAAAAGCAGAAGCTGATAATACACCTTAGTTCTAGTTATGGCCTGAATTAGCTACTGATACTCATTCTTACTTTATATTGTATTATAATACACTAGAAATTATACTACAAGATAGTTGAATAAGTTACAGACACAATATCAACATTAAAATTTAAACGAACAATACAAGTAGTCTACTTCGTGTTACCACTTTTATCGGATGCCACATCAGGAAGTATTATCTTTTATATCAACTTCACTTCAAACTCTTTCTTCAACTACAATATTCAATTCTGGCTCAACTAGCTATATTCTTATAACGTTATTTATCCACCGATCTATCTTTTTATGAATGGAAATATAGAAGATGGATAATGGCTAAGGAGTAGATGATGAACTGACCAGAATAATTACTGCACTACATTTCCTTCTGTCTGCATACAGATGGTGATCGCCATAGCAGCTCTTCAAATACTACTGGTTTTTCTTCAGAAAGCTATTTTAATTAATGCCAATAGTGCTGCAAGGCAAATGGATATGAATATGTTTATTATGACTATTTTTTTGCCTTTTTTTGTTCATAATTGTTCCTAGGCCGTACTCTTTTCAAGAGAAAAACAATTAGAAATCCAATAATTAGCCCAATAACGCTAGAAAACAAAGTTAGAAGGCACTAACTGCAATATCAATATACCCTAGTCCAATACCTATGCCAGTAACTGTAGCTGATGGGACAAGCGCTACGGCTATTGCTACGCCAACGATTATTTCAGGTATGGCAGTAATTAGAGCAAGTCCACCAGCTATTCCAAGCATATTTGCAACTAGGATTGCACTAAGCCGTTCTTTTGTTCTCGATAGTATTTCAGGTGTTATCTCAATAGAAACAATCATAGATAATACAAAGATGATGGCATTAGCTAATAATATTGAAGATGAAATGAGTCTTACACCAAAAATAATTGATTGTTTGACTTCTTGAGCACCAACGATAGATGCAAATAGATATTCCATCAGAGAATGGAATCATAATGCCAAGGATAGAAAATATGACTATAATAGTACAGCTATATTCAATGATTTTGTACGAGTTGTAAATAGCCAGTCAAGATACAACAATAATACTGGTGGTATAATAAATGCAATTCCATTAGTTGCCTATCATAACATAGATAATAACATGCCAGTTATCATTAATGACTCACTGAGAACTAACTTTTAATTGGCAGTTAGTATTAAGACAATCCACCTTCACATAAGGCTGAATCTATACCAGCAGATGTATCTAAAATATCTTTTCTAATCAAATCTTATTAGTATTCAAAAATGAGGGTAATGACAAAGTATCCTTTTAAAGATACTTTGAATGATCTTGAAAATTCATTGAATGGAAGCCAGAACTAATATAACAGAACTTCCGGCAGCGTTCTAGAATCGTATGACTCTTAAGCGGGTTGTCACCTTCTCTCGATCTCTTGTAATCTGGCAGATAGGGATACAAGTTGATCTGATAAGTGTGCTATCACATCATCTTTCATTTATCACGATCTCTCATCGATTGGTTCAGTTGTTCTAATTCTTCTACTTTGATTTGTATATCTGCTTCTTGTCTTTAGTTGATGGACATTAAGGAAAGTTAAATGAGGTTGAATCTTTCTAAATATTCTGTTTTTTTGAATCTTTTTTGCACCAGTATGTAAAACTAGAGTGTATTATGAAATGCTTCGAGTAATCCACGCAACGAAGTATCGGAGGGTTAGGAACATATCAGTTTTGAAATATATGATAATAGGATTTTCTTAACATTCTTACTCTAAAGTAATATATGTTAATAAAAAACTGGATAGATTATAATATTAAACTTAATAAAAGTGTGATATGACAAAATTAAAACCATTTGTTACAACATATAATTGGTGCAATAATAAGGATTGTAAATGAGCATACAATATAGATTAGAATGGTTTGAGGATACTTTAATACGTAATTGTTGCCCTAGACCATCACCTGTTGGATTATCACTGATTTACTCTAGTCTCAGAAGTAGTTTTTAGCGCTTATTTTATGTGAGATTTCTTTTATTGTTCTTATAATGCAAATAGATCTGAAAGATAGTTCTGAATGGGATTCAGATATCCAACAAGAAATTTGTAGCAGCTGATTTCTCGGCTCCATGGTGACCATTTTGTATAATGCTAAAACCAGTTTGGAGTCTGGCGGATGACTTTTTAGATATCAAACTTGTGAAAAAGTAGATCGACAACCAGAATTAGTCTAAATTTGAACTCAGGGCATACTTGTTATAAAGTTCTTTTGCGATAGTAAAGAAATAGTAAGTATCTAGTTACGTTTCTCCATCAGTATTGGTATCTGAGATTGATAGAATTAATAATAATACTCAGGCATGTCTAGCAAACACATCAAAGAGATAATAATAAGAAACATACTTGCTGTTTTCTATCAAAAGTCTGCTACAAATCTGATTCTAAGATATAGCTTCCCAGCATGATCAGTTATACAGTCAGATTGTAAAAATGAAGCCCACAGTCATTACCTCACCATCAGTTAGATAGTTAAGACTTGAATGCATTATATTAGGAGCCCCATTTCAGGCATTAGGAATCACGATATTTTTGTCCTACTAGTATCAATTCAGACTTGTGAAACGAACTTGTCCAACCTATCGTCCATTAATATTATCAAGGTAATCAGATTCGCAACTATGAGTATATTCTGTACAGGATCTTCTCTTGCAATAAATAACACTTGTTAGCGATTATTATTATAAGTGGTACCAGAGTTATTCATTAAATATTCCAACTAATGATACTATTAATGAAACTGCAATTATAGCGGCTGCAACAATTATGAATTTTGAGTTACTTTTCATCTATTGTTATACGTTGCGTGTCTTAAGAACCTTTGGTATTTA
>JBQCDO010000376.1:0-2743 GCA_051961195.1 Nitrososphaeraceae archaeon
CATATTTGACTCGTGCAACATTCTATATAATAATTCGTTCTCATCCTCGAATACTATCTAGTTACTGCTGTCTAGTAGCAGTCTTAGATTATTTAAATGTATAAGTAAAATATCCTGACAGGATATCTGACTGACAGCCGCAGTTTGAAATTCGATATGAACTTATGTCAATTGTGTATACAGTTAAATGCCACTGTGATGTCCAGGCAATCAAATATATCTTATTCTACTGGCAGCGTGCCAGGACAGCAAACTGTCTAGGTAAGATGTTATTTAATACTAATTATTCTTATTTCTCATTATTGTAGATGGATTCGAATATGTCAGGGCAATTTTGACATCTCCCATATCAACACGTTTTGGACTAGATCTAGAAATAGTAAACATTCATTCATTACTAGGTCTGCGGGCATTGACTTTGATGGAAGCAGAGGGTAAAACTTTTCTGATAATACGTTTTAGAAGTGATTTATTTACTAGATAATAAAATAAGATACGATATTATAAAATAACCTTGCATCTGTGGCTTTTGATAAATGAGGAAGAAGTTCATTCAAAACATGTTTCTTCAAATGAATCACCTTAATGAGGGAATATAGGAAGAGTCAATTTAGCTCACCTTCAAGCCAGAAAGGAAAGTACAACTCGGACCTTGAAAAGAATAATCATCAAAAAATACAGGAATAGAGATTTAATACGAATAAAAACAAAATCTGTTATTCTTATTCTCACTACTAGTTAACTAATTGTCTGTTACTTATTTGTCCCTGCTGCTCCCTGCTCGTACTGGTCACCAGTTTCAGTAGAACCAGCTGTTCCTTCTGTCATTCCACTTCTCCTTAATCTTTCTTTTGGATCTTGCCCTGACGAAGAGCTAGAACTTGAGATATTATCTTGTCTCCTTACTGCAGTGGGTTCATGTTCCTTTATCTTTGCAGGCGACATTGGTTCATTTGCCTCATACTCCCTAGTAGTATCACTTTCTGTCTGCTTTACATAGTTTTCTGCCTTTTCTCCTGTGTGTTCAGAAGTTCCTACTGCCTTATCTTTGACGTCTCCTAGTGTATCCTTAACTTTCTTAGCGATATTAGTCATTATTTATATATACATTTTATAGAATATTAAGGTAGGTATTTTCTGATGCTATAACTTATAATTTCTTATAATTCTTATAATTTCTTATAATTCCTAGCTAATCTCAGGCATCAGAAAAGTGATGTGACCTATGGAACAGTAAAATAACTGTTAGTTGAGGTAAATCAAATGTATTAATGAAAAGATTAATGAAAGATCAAGTAGATAATAAGGATCTAGAGACTATATTACCTTACCTAAATACATATAATGATTTTATCAAGGAAGAAATTTATGGTTTCAAATACATGATTTGTTTAGATACAGTAGGTAATACATGACTGCCATATCCATATGTAAACTTCAAGTTCAAGATATCGCTCAATATCTGGAGGTATTAAGAAGTTTAGCTGAGGTAAAAACAGATCTGAAAACTGCTAAATTTATTTATGAAACAGAGATAGCTGCTAACCCTTTGCACCACATATTTATTGCACTTGCTAATAGCGAGAATTATGGAAGGAAAGTTATCGCATCATGTACACTTCTTGTTGAACCAAAGTTGATAGGAAATGCAGATAGAGTTGGGCATATCGAAGATGTTGCTGTTCTCAAGGAGTTTCAAGGTAGGGGGATCGGCATAAGATTAGTTGAATTTGTTACAAGATATGGATTTGAGCAAATGAAATGTGCTAAAATCGAATTAGACTGCTCGATATCCACAATGCCTTTTTACGAGAAATTAGGATATGTATATAATGATGTTCTAATGAAGAAGCTTAAAGATTAGATATCTGACTGAATGCTATTATAGAAAAAAATCTATATACACAACAGCCTTTCTAGGATTTAATTACCCTAATTACCATACCTTTTTTAACAATTATAATAGTGGATTTTATCTATTATATACTTTAAGGTCCATGAACATACACTAGATACTAATTTGGAAATACTTGCGGCATTTCTTCAATCAATAAACCTCATGAATTCCGCATTTTATTTTACGAGTACCTTAACGGTACCAGTGGTGCTAATAGCACTAAATATACTCTGGGTTTATTTATTTGCCATATTACTTAGAAATTACTATCGCACTCCATCCATAGATCGGTATCGGAATAAAGCGCATTCGACCTGCTGCAAATTGAGTCAAACTAACGATGAAGTTCAACACGATGATGTAAATATGCCACATGTAAGTATAATAATACCTGCTAGGAATGAGCAGAACCATATTACAAGGTGTCTCACGTCTTTACTCAGTCAAAATTACACTAAATTAGAGATAATTGCAGTTAATGATAATTCGAGTGATAACACTCTCAAAATTATGCAGGAAATACAATCCGGCCTTACAAACGAAGACAAAAAGCCACTATCTCAGCAACAATACGAGCATTGGCAAGAGAATCCCGAATTAACGTATCTAAATTCTAATAATATCTTATCTACCAATTCAAATATTTTAACTTCTGTTCAAAAGGGAAAAATCAGCGATGGAACAGTAACGATATCATCCAAAAAAGATGATTTCAAATTAATTAATTATGGCAGAAGTGATAAAAAGAGTTACAATAGATTAAAGATAGTATCATTAATAAAGGATAGACCACTTGGCTGGACTGGAAAAACATGGGCCTCGCAACAAGGCTATCTTTGCAGTAAA
>JBQCDO010000377.1:0-6102 GCA_051961195.1 Nitrososphaeraceae archaeon
CTCCCCCAAGACGTAAGATGCTATCTTAAGTTCCAGAACCTCGTTCGCCCCTTCATAAATAGTAATTGCTCTAGAGTCCAAGAAGTGTCGCGCGACTCGATTGGTCTTTTTATAAGCAAATGATCCGAAAATCTGAACCGCTCTGTTTGATGCGTTAAATGCAGCGTTACTTGCAGAAAACTTCGCTAAGGTAGACAGGTTATCAGCTTCAGCCCTCAATACAGAATATTCTCTATTATTTCTAGTCATTTTTAATTGCCATCGATCATCTCTCATCTTTAAACCCTCGATATAGTTTTGGAGTTTTTGCCTGACAAACGCAGCTCGGTATATTAGCCATCTAGACTTTTCTATATTCAAAATTATTTTCGCAATATGTCTTTGGATTAATTGCTTTTTTGCTAATAGTGAACCATGTTGGACCCTTGTCTTGGCGTGAGACACAGATTCGTTCAGACAGTCTTTCATTACACCTATTGCGCCGGCTGCTACACTAAGCCGTCCATCGATGAGTGCACTGTAGGCGATATTTAGACCCTGACCTTTTTGACCAAGCAAATTTGTTTTTGGAATAATGCAATTATGGAACGAAATTTCGGCATTTTTCACAGTCAACATTCCGACCTTATTTTTCATTTCCCTTATACTAATACCCGTGGAATCAGTGTCAACAAGAAATGCTGATATATTCTTCTCGCTACTGCCGGTTCCTCCGATTTCCCTTGCATAAGTAGTGAGTAAATCCGCAACGCTTCCATTCCCTATCCAGTGTTTTTTTCCGTTTATAACAAAATGATCATCTCTATCTTCAAAACTGGTAGTGATAGAAGATGGATCACTTCCGGCATTAGGCTCTGTAAGTGCAAATGCCATTATGTTTTTGCCCGTAGTAGTATATGGTAGATATCGCTTTTGTTGTTCCTGGTCCCCCCATGTCTGAAGAATCATTTCACCAAGTGAGATATGCGCCGAGAAAAAAGTTCTTAATGAATTCCCTTCCTCCCCTAATCTTTCTATTGCGAGAAGATAGGTGAGAATGTCATATCCTAGTCCCCCATATTTTCTAGATATAGGGCATCCCAGCATGCCAACTTTATTAAATTCAGAAATTATTTTCTTGTTAAATGTTTCTTTCAAGTAACATTGTTCTTCAAATGGACGAATTATTTTACATATCTCGTCAACTTCCTTTAAGAAACGTTCTTGTTTCCTTGAGATTTCGAAATTCATAATAGATAAATTGGAATAATTCCTCATTGATTTACTTATCAAGAAGTCTATAAAAGCTTGCTATATCGTTTTAATTCGTTTGATTGGTGTTCATATTAGTAATTAATCTTAACTTCCATTCGTATCACCTTTTTAGACGCACTTGCACATAGCACCTTCACTCTAGACAGCAATTTAGTAGCACTGTGGCTTCATTTCCATATAAGAATGTCCAGATAGACAGTAGTGGTATAAAAAGTAAATAGTTATTATTATATCGGTGTTATACAAACGGCATAGTGTTTAAATACTTTCGATATGAAACGACATTAAGTGAAATAAGATGCCAGTCGCAATAATTCCAGATATTAGCGAACAACACTGTATAGGCTGTGCGCTCTGCGTTGAGATTTGCACTGCTCTTGGTCCAGATGTTCTTAGAGTGAAACCTGTAGAAGGATGGAAGAGGGGTAAAGCCTTTGTATTTTATCCAGAGAGGTGTATTTCTGATGGTGCCTGCATCGGAGTTTGTCCAACAAAGGCAATATTTTGGATGAGGCCAATGGATTACACACCGGGGCAGCCAATTCCATTGAAGAAGAATGCAGTATTTGTCAAGGGCTGGGAAGAGGGTTAATTAGTTTAGCCTCATTAAAGTCCTAAATCTCTTTTTTTGATGCAAATTCTATAAATTACTTATTAGGTTTATTGTCTAATCAATGGCGCATTTATTGTTATTCTCTAATGCATTAATTCATGCGTTGAACATTAGAGCCATTTAATCAATATCATTTCAGAAGGTGACAATACAATGCCCCTCATGAATTTTCTGATTACCAATCCTAATGCGGAGGCCAAAATCAGAGTGAAGTCTGAATCTGGAGCCTATAATAATTTGAGCATAAAAGGGAAAGAAAAAGATAAAGACATGTCACTTGCCCGCATGAGTTAGGGTTGATACTTTGAGAGCGTTATTACAACTGGATAAAAAGATATGAAATTTTGGCCAAATTCACGAGTATATAAATACAATAACTATGACAAATTCATAGATCATCTTCGTCATAATTTTGACAAATGATATATGTTTACAATAACTTAATTTACACATATCATAATAACTGTTATAATGCAGCTAATAAAAAAGCTGGAAATAAAGTCAAGGAAGAAAATTATTGAATTTCTCAACGAGCAACCGGTTGGTAGGATAGCTTCTATCGATAAAAATGGTTATCCACAAATTATTCCGATGAATTTTGTGTATTCATCTATAGATGATACCACTAGTGATATGAACAACAAAATAAGTAGAGACGCCGTCTATATGCATTCTCATCGGTCTGGAGAAAAGCTTAACAATATTCGAGTAAACCCTAAAGTAGGGTTCGAAGTTGATCAACATATATGCTTTTTGCCCTCTTATTATTTTCATCCCCACGATGCTTCACAGGCTGACACGCTGTATATCAGTATAGTCATAAAGGGAGAAGCTGAGATTATTAATGACTGCGAAGAGAAGACCGTTGCATTAAATATGTTAATGCAAAAATACCAAAATAGGGACAGATATCAGGAACTTAACCCATCGATGCCATCTGTACGCGAAGTTGCTGTGGTTAAAATATCACCACACGAAATCCACGGAAAATACAAAATAGGTCAACAATGGGCACCCGCTTACAGGCTAAAAATTGCCAAAGCTATTGTTAATAGGGAGGAAAAATACAAGGCAAAAAAGATTTTGGATGTTATGAGGATAGAAAGACTATCCGATGGAAACCTCAAAATAATCGAGGAACCACTAATGTAATACCACCTTATTCCTATACTGTTCAATCAAATCAGTAATAAGTATTATATATGTTCATCATTTATGCCCACAGATCTGAAAAGTGAACATGGTATATCCTACGATTTTTCCGGAACGCCTATAGGGATAGAAATTGTTAGTATCCTTCGGCATAAGCTCACTTTTTAGCTGCAAAGCATCAGATTTAGATACTTTAATCATGGCCAAGCGATCATCTAATATATCCTTCCAAGGGATTTCAGAAGAGGGATTCTTGACTCTTACAATCATTGCAATTATTCTTGCCGGAAACTCCTCGTCTACTATGACCGAATACTCAAAATCGTCCCTTTCACCAAATGGATCTGGCACAGTGTACGGATCAATCTGTACATATCGTCTCAACTTAGCTCTAATTGAATATGAAAGTGCGGTCATTATGGCAATATCGGTTGTCCCTAACTTCTTAACCTCTTCGATTGTAGGAGGCCTCAAGGGTGTTATTAACACAAAATGTTATATTTATTATCATTATATAATTTGATCTCTGACATAAATTCTGATTATTACGCCACGTATTTTTCTCCCCGCATTGGTTAATGCGTCAGAGTTTCGTTAAATATTTTCAATAATATATCACATTGAAATTATCACAACATAATGCATTCATCTTGCAGTCTAGCATCCGAGTCTCATAATACAATAGTGTTTGCCGTGGGACGTATGTAGTAAGCTTGAATGCAATTTTATTTAGGCAGGTATTGCATTTAATAGGGACAATTTATGATTGAGATCTCTGTAGGGCATACCCCTGATGCAGATGACGCGTTTATGTTTTATGGAATCGTATCAGGTAAAGCTAAAAGTTCAAACTTCAAAATAAAGCATATAGTAAAAGACATAGAGACATTAAATGAGGCAGCATTTAGACATGAACTCCATATCACAGCGATTTCTGCACACGCGTATTACTACTTAAGTGATTATCAAATACTTCGTACTGGTGGGAGCTTTGGATCAAATTATGGACCTATTGTCCTATCCAAAAAGCAACAAACACAAATTCAATTGAGAGATAGTGTTATTGCCATCCCAGGAAAATTGACTACTGCAGCTTTACTCTTGAGACTTGCACTCGGGGATTCATTCACAGAAAAAGAAATGCGTTTTGAACTTATACCAGAAGCAATTCAAAACGGGCTGGTAGATGCAGGGCTTGTAATACATGAAGCTCAGATTGCATATGATAAGTCAAAGTTCGAGAAAGTTCTGGATCTCGGATCTTGGTGGAACACTGAAACTAATGGATTACCTCTTCCTCTTGGAATCAATATAGCCAGTGTTAGGCTGATGAATCAACCCCAGATAGAGGCTTTTCAAGATATGTTGAGGAGTTCAATACTTTACGGTATGAATAATATCGATGAAGCTGTAGAATATGCAATGAGTTATAGCCGAGGGGAATCAAAGGATATGATTACGAAATTTGTTAAAATGTACGTAAATGACATAACTATAGATATGGGTAAAAGTGGTAAAAAAGCGCTTACGAGATTATTCGAGAAATCAAGATGTGCAGGACTGTTAAAATCAGAGACTAAACTGAATTTTACATGAATAGATGCCGATACATTGTTAGGTATAGTACACTTTTATCAGTGTTGCTAGATGTACATCTGCGCCGAAGATTATAATACTCGCCAACTTGACATTATACTTTAAACAGAGCTAACATCAACCCCCTCTCTATCCAAAGCTGACTTATAATGCTGGAAGGGACAATAGCACTATTCTAAAAATCGAAAACCGATAATTTATCACTAGGAATTTTTAGATGAAGCTGATGCTCGCTGAAAGAATCAACTTTTGACTTTGGTATCATGTACATGCGTAACTTCACGATACTACCATCAATTACAATCAAGTTGTCTTTATACTCTGCCATAACATTTCCACAAAATGTTTGGTCGCTAGTCTTTACTGGCCTTTTCGTTTGTACTATCTCATCCCAATCCAAAGGTGGCGGTACGATCTCCATTTCTAGAACGATGGGTATATCACTTACTCCTATTTGAACGTAAAAATAGTCTACTATATAAGAAACTATTAGAACTGATTACTATTTCATTAATACAGGAATATTATAGTCTATCTAAACATAGAATATATCGCCTGAGAAATGTTAGAAGTATTCGGCTAAATGTTGCTAATTATCAAATGGACATTTTATCTCTAAAAGCTATATCATTACCTAAAGAAATCATTTGCTCTTCCTTTTCCGATTTTAATACAGTCATTAATTCTGTTTCAAGTATATGAGGTAGCTTTCTGACCTTATTTTCCACAATATCTCTCATCTGCTCCAAATCTTTCGCCCGAATTTTCAGGAGAAGATCGAATCTTCCATGCATCTCATGGATTTCTAAGACTTCATCAATCATTGATAAATCAGAGATTATATTGTCTGCTGACCCGGGTTCAATATTAATTCCCATAAATGCAAGATGATCGTATCCTAGCAGACCATTGTCCACTGAAATGGTAAATTTATTAATTATTCCTGCTGATATCATCCTCCTGACTCTTATATGTATAGTAGCGTCTGAAACCCCGATCTGTTTGGCTATATTTACAAAGGGCGTCGAAGAGTCCTTATTCAAAATATCAATTATTTTAAGATTAACATCATCGATTAGTCTACGATTACCATCAATGCTATTCAAATCAGCAGCCTGCAAGATAATATCATTTGCAACTATTCAAGGGTGATATAAAATGATTTGGTCTTGCTATTTGTAAATAAAAGTCAATTTTAACAATTTAAGGGAATTTCAGAGTAATTTATCCATTTGGATATTATATATTTGGATCGGAATATTATATACCAAATATAAATTGAAGGTTCAATTTTCTTTTGTTTCTGAAGAATCCGGCTTTTGCACTATCAGCTTTGGATTTTGTCTTTGCGCCTATAAACAATGATCGGAGCTACTCCCAGTATCTATTTAATGGAAATACAATAGCGGCCATGCTGATAAATTGCATTCATTTGTATGGTCATAGATAACAATCATGGAAACCTTTGTAGATAACATCATCAAAGG
>JBQCDO010000378.1:0-3092 GCA_051961195.1 Nitrososphaeraceae archaeon
TGCAAACAAAAGTACGATCAGACAATAGCAAAAGTGAAAGTATCACCTTCAGAATAGATAATAAGACAATAGAAAATTTACAAAATGAGGCCAAGCAGCAAGATATAAGCACGAACACTTTGGTTAATCATATATTAAAGGAACACACAAAATGGCACTCCAATGCATCAAAAGCTGGGTTTATAGCTGTCAAGAGATCTCTTATTATGAACTTAATGAACTTTTTATCAGAACAGGATATAGTTTCTGTAGCAGAAAGGGTTGCCAAATCTACAAACAAAGACAGCATATTGCTTTTTGAAAAGGAATATACAATCAAATCCGCTCTTGAATTTTTAGAAAACTGGATGAAAATATCCGGCTATGTATATCGACACGAGGAATCTAAGGATGGTCGAAATAGGCACATGTATGTTATCCAACACGACATGGGAATGAAATGGTCTATTTATTTGGCTAATCTGTACCAATTATTGTTTGACGAATTAACCGAAAACAATAAAAGAATTGAATTTGAAAAGACTGAAAATACTCTAGCGTTTACAGTCAATTGCACCTAGTTATTAATTGCGTAACAAATTTCTATTGTAAACCGATAGGTAACTATAGTTGGATCTCTGCTCATATCACTCGTTAAGAAATGAGTAAAAAGAACTAGAAACAAAAACTGATATAAAAGACTAAACTAAAAGCATACCAACCAACAATATCAACTACAATTTACCTCCTACCGGAACACTCCCTGTAAATGTCACAGCATTAACATCTTCTGAATCGATAAGCGCATCAGCAATCCTAGAATCTCCAACTACGGTTTGGAAAACTCCATCTGGTACTCCACTTCTTTCAAATGCCTTTTCGATTTCTATTCCACATCCCATAGTGGCACTTGCCGGTTTTAACACTATCATATTACCAGCCATCAGCGAGGGAGCTGCAAATCTTAATGCTTGCCAATAAGGAAAATTCCAAGGCATTATGCTTCCTATTACTCCCAAGGGTTCAAATACTACAGAGCTCTTTCTAGCATCTGTATTAATTACCTCATCAGTTATAAACACCCTGCCGTTATCTGCAAAATAATCCATTACCCACGCACATTTCTCAACTTCAGATCTGGATTCCTTTATGGCCTTTCCCATTTCTTTTGTGACTTTTTTTGCAAGCTCTTCCTTGTTTTTTCTTAATTCCTGAGCAAAATCATGAAGATGATCAGCTCTTTTTTGGATATCTGTTTTCCACTCAGAAAAGGCCTGCTGAGCTTTCTTTGTTTTTTCAGATATCTGTTCTTTAGTCATTATCTCGTATGTGTCATCAACTTGCTCTGTTGCAGGATTTATTGTAGAAAATTCTCTTGTCATTGCTAAATTCGCTCCATTTAAGGATTTATTATCCCTCTGCCTAGTACTTTACCTTCTTTTAGCATTGTTAATCCTTCCGTAGCTTGATCTAGTTTGAATCGATTTGAAACAAATGGTTTGATTACCCCTCTTTCAGCTAATGAAACCAGCTCTGTCAAATCAGTTAAAGTTCCGGTATATGATCCGATTAATCTGTATGCTCTTGTTGGCATTGTGACCAGACTTAATTTCAGTTCGCCGCCAAACAGACCTACTAATACTAACCTTGCCCTTCTTCTAAGTAGCTGCATATCAGTCACTACAGTTTTAGAAGCATTAACAAAATCAATTACTGCATCGGCGCCCAATTTATCAGTCAGCTCTGCGATGGCTTTTACAGGATCCTCTTTTTTGGAATTTATAGTAACATTGGCACCATTCTTTTTTGCCACATCTAATTTCTGATCATCTAAATCCATTGCGATTATATTGGCTCCTGTAACTGCTCTAACAAGTTGTATGGCCATCAAGCCCAAACCGCCAGTACCCACAATCACAACGTTATCATCTGGCTTTAGATTGGCATTTTTTATTGCGCCGTATGCTGTAAGTCCTGCACATGATAACGGTGCAGTTGAATCCATGTCCATGTCGTTACCTATTTTCACCAGGTATCTGTAACTTGGTACCAATACATATTCTGCGTAACCTCCATCCACGTAGATACCTATTGACCTAGGTTTGTCGCACAGATTCTCTTCACCCATTCGACATGCAGGACAAACTCCATCACCTATCCATGGGTACACTAGTACCTTGTCGTTCTTGTTAAAACCTTCAGATTCATCACCCAAACTATCAATGACGCCTGCAATCTCGTGCCCAGGAGTGAGAGGATATTTCACACCCCTATCAGTTGTTTTTAATTGCTGTCCGTCTATACCTTCGTAAAATCCTTCCCATACGTGAACATCACTATGGCATACGCCTGCTGATTGAATTTTAATTAGAATCTGTGAACCTTTTGGCTTTGGAGTTTGGAGGTCTTGTACTTGCAAGGGTTCGTTTAATTTAACAATTCTTGCAGCTTTCATATGTATTCCTTTATTCGTACTATGCTATTTATGCAATTCCAATTACAAAAAATAATCCTACACTTCTCACTAAATTCTATCGATTAAAACGCTATCAAGTCAAATTCGAACCTTATTCTGGTAACTACTATCTTTCTAATTTGTTACCGACGAACTTGCTTTTAAAATAACAAATCAAATTAAATACTATCTTCTTTGGACACACTATTGATGATTTGTTTTCCTTCTCCTTTTTCTCAACTATGTGTACTTGGATTGCATGTTTTAAAACTTTATCAACGATTTGAATAATTCTCGGATCATTTAATTTGGGGTATAATATAATCATTTTTTTAGATGAGCGCTATCTGCTATATCTGCAATTGCTGTAATAGATACGAGTATACTCCGGACTTAAGTTTCTGGTTTTAAGATCAAGTGATGCTTGTAATCCCGATGGAAATACCGATGCATTATCGATCTGATTAGCAGAATCTGATCGCCCTATGACTATAATTTTGCTCTAGCTTTAAAGCGACTAGCAGCAATCAAGGGTTAAGAAGAATTTGAATGCTAACACCAGAGATGGGAGAGGATGGGTCAGTTCCAGGACAGTCAAAGAAATAGTTGCTTTTTATGGGATGTGCCACGTCCATGTGGAGAGTCTGCAAGTTTGATT
>JBQCDO010000379.1:0-3481 GCA_051961195.1 Nitrososphaeraceae archaeon
GCATATGAATGAATTTAAGACGAGTCAACTATCCGGTATTCATACTAGTCGGCATCGTTGCATCTATAATTTATGTAACATCTGCACTTAATACGACTAACCCACTTCTATCTTCAGCATTTGCGGCTGGAGAAGTAGAACAGAATCAACAACCAAACATAAAAGCATCAAATATTTATCAAACTCATACTATGGCACTTGGGAAGAATATTAAGAATCTCATAATAGAAATTCCAAATGAAGGTCACGAGGATCCCACACAACCAAAGGAATTGAGAGTTGTCAATCAGCCTTACCTTCCTCGGAATGCAATTGTAAATACTGGTACTACAGTAACTTGGTTTAACGCAGATGCTGGTCATAAACATCAAATAACGTTGTTAGATAATAAAACTCAAACCGTTGTATATGAAAGCGGTCTCTTCGACAACTTTGCTGCTTCAAAACCAATTAAGTTTAATAATACTGGTGCTTTTGCTTACTCTGGCCCAAGTAATGATAAAGCAGTTCCAAACTATAAAATGAATGGAACCCTAACAGTTATCAATCAACCGCTTAGTAATTCATTTAATACTACATCGTCTACACCAGCAACATCTAATAATATTGATACTGTAAGTACAATTATTGTACCAGCAAAGATACTTGATAAAATAAGTTCAGATTTGAGAAATCAGGGTTTTGGAATTGACAATCAGTATCCATTCAAAAGTTTGCGTGGAGGTGGCGGAACAACCGGAGGAGATAAGAATCAAGCAATGTTAGTTTTGACAAGTTCAGGAAAGAGCCTAAATCAAGTCATATCTGCTTTGAATAAGGTAGTACCTACAATGGGATATTCATAGAAAAATATAGATCTGGTATACAAACAAGTAGAATTTAAAACCTGCGCGTGAAAGTCAAGATAAGTGGATTATACTCCTGATTCTACTCTTTTATTTTAGCCCTTTCAGCCTGCGAACGTTATAACTATTATATCGCGCAGGGCAAATCACGTAGCGTATAAAAGTCTTCTATATGATTGCTATGTACAAATAGTACTGAGTGTAATTATTCAAGTCTTTCATACTATGGATAGTGGCTGATAAATTACGAGACATTAAAGAAACTACATCAGATGCCGCTGAAATTATAAGAGAGCTTGGAAGTCCTGAGCTTCACAAATCCCTTGATAAAATAAAAGAAACTGCCTTGACTGCCCAGAATATATTGGCCAATTTGCGAGAACCAGAAATGGTAAAAAATATTGAAAATATAAGACTTATGGCCGAGTCGATCGAAGAAACATCAGCCAGAGTTGAAAAAATGGTAATCGAAATGAAAGCAACCGGAGTAATCGACCAGGCTTCGTCGGCTATCAAATCAGCAAAGAATGCTATAGATTCAATGGGCGATCAGAATGGAGTGGGTGAGATGCCCATAATAATTAAGGAGCTTATTAATTCCCTAAAGAGTCTAATTGATGAATTAAGGCTTGTGTTACTTTCATCAAAGCAAAACGGCATTATACACAATATTAACGAAGTTGTCCAGGAAACTGGCAGCATATACAAGAACTTGAAAGAGTAGCAGACCATTAACAATCTTTGAATCGGCTTTGCAAAGCTGATACTCACTATTTGTACCCGGCAGTGATTGTTATTATAGTGCGCATAGGCATGTCAGAGTTCCTCCATCAGGACTTGCATACGCATAGAAAACATGGCAAGATTAATCTAATACATGAAAAAAGATAGGATAATAATTGTGTTTAACCTTTATCTTGATCCTATCCCTTGTTCTAGAGCAATTAAAACTGATGGTTTAGATGCAATGTAGTAAGGACAGTAAATAGAATTGTCGGCCAGAATCTATTCAGTATTGATCTCATTAGTCACAGCTACGATATAATATACGTAACTCAAACAGATCATAAAGTGACGTATAACTGTAAGAATATAGCCCTTAAATGGATCTATAAAAGAGATTGAGATGTAGAGGTTGGATTCTCATAAGTTCATGTTCTAGAATTCACTATCCCTTCCTTAATAAGTTCTGATCCGATCCCATACCCAATTAGAGCAATGCCAGTTCCCAACCCGGCCATTTCAAGTCCCCCTTTTAGCCAACTTTTTTTTGCCATTCGAGATTTTATTGCTCCCACAGTAAATGATGATACTACACTAATTCCAATAGCTGTTGCAATTGCACTCCCAGAGGATATTAGCCCCGCTTTAACAATGAAATATGGCAAGATAGGTAGTATCCCACCTAGCAAAAATGCACCAAACATTACTAGAGCTCCTCTTAAAGGGTTGCCAACTATCTCTAAATTTACACCGAGTTCCTCGGTTAGCATAGTCTTTAGCCAAACTTTTTTATTTGAAGTAATAGTGTTTACGACAGTTTTAAGTACCTCTCCTTGAAATCCCTTCGCTTTGTAAATGTCCTCTATCTCGGCCCTCTCTTTTTCCGGGACAGACTCGATTTCAAACTCCTCTCTTTTGATCTCTGATTCCAGAATCTCGCGTTGTGATTTCACCGCCAGGTAATTTTGGACCGCCATCGCCTTCGCGCCAGTAAACATCCCAACAAGAGCTGCCAAAATTACCACGTCAGCCGATATCGCAGCGCCACCTACACCAGCTACTATACCCAGAGATGTATTAACGCCGTCTCCAAAACCAAATACTAGATCTCTAATATAGCTACTCTCTTTAATATGGGGTTCAATATGTGTTGTATTAAGCATATTTTTTTCTTATAATTTTCACCATATAGTCTATATAACTATAGCTTGACGATATAATTTTGCTAAAATTCTGAAATGGAATTAGATTGTGGGTTGAAAGAGTCGATATAAGCTTTTTCCTCCTCGTCAGAGGAAATTCTTATACATACTTTATCCCTTTATTCCTCGTAGACGTCTCTTTCCAATGCTAGATCTAGATCAAGTTATCTCTATAGTAATACCTCTGAGGCGCGTCTAATGCGTTTGGCTTTTTTAATATCCCACTAATGCATTTACTATCAATCCCATTAACTTGAATAACTGCATATGTCTTCCTGGTCTAGTGTAGGCTCACACACTTCATTTCTCCTATTTTGTAGCATCTATCTAATAAATTGTGGATTCAGTTGAAATGACTAGATTATTCCTAGCAAACTCTGTGAATAGTTAGTGATTTAAGCAGGATTCTTTGTTTCGATCCAATATCATAATATACCTTACACGTATTCTACCGGCTAGTACCATATTATTCCAATACAACATACTAAAAGACTTATCCGTGCCATTATGTTCGATCCATCATATGACATCAATTTCTAAATTATTTACATAGCTAATTTTCTTACAAGTTTGACTCGACAGAACCTAGGCTACTATTGATGATCGATCAGAGACTTATTTGATTCCAACATTTGATTATTTTACCATTAGCGGGGCCAACAAGACAATCAACAAAGTGGATCCAATTAAGGCTATGAAAAAAAGGCGCTC
>JBQCDO010000380.1:0-2418 GCA_051961195.1 Nitrososphaeraceae archaeon
AAGAGATCCATTCGGTGACCTTGCGGTTTTACAAATAACAGATAACTTCTCGGATGAAAAACTATTACCATTACCAATAGTGAATTCTTCAAACGTACAGGTTGGACAGCAACTCATAGCTATAGGGAACCCATTTGGTCTAAGCGCAAGTATGACGACAGGTATAGTTAGTCAGATTGGTAGGCTATTACCTGCTGATAGTCAGAACGGTTATGCGATACCCAATACTATTCAAACCGACGCTGCAATTAACCCAGGAAATTCTGGAGGACCGTTACTTGATATGAGTGGTAATGTAATTGGGATGAACACCGCAATATTCTCTAGTACAGGCGCTTATTCTGGTGTAGGTTTTGCCATTCCGTCAGAAAGTATTATTCGTGAATTGCCTTCATTAATCAAGACTGGTACATATGAACATCCGTGGCTAGGACTAGCCGGAACCAAGATTCCAACTAGTTTGATGAGAAATATGGGTTTATCGCCCAATTTTAAAGGCGTGGTTGTAATTTCAGTACAAGATGGTGGGCCAGCTGCGAAGGCCGGCTTGAAAGCTACTGTTTTAGACGACAATGGAGCTATTACAAATGTTGGGGATATTATAACGGCAATCGATAATCATCCTGTAAGACAAATCGACGATATAATCAATTATATTGAGCAACACAAGAGGATAGGTGATAACGTAAAGTTAACGATAGAGAGAAATGGTGCGACTATGGATCTCTCAATTCCATTGCAAAAGCGACCCACACCTCAAACTACCGCAATTTCTCAGGACTCTACACCTCGCCCACAATTACCATTCGGCTTAGGTCCAATACCACAGCTACCGAAAATTCCCGGATTTCCAGATCTCAAGTTGCCCCCTTTACTCCCATAATTTTTTTTAAGACACATTTATCAGTAGGCGAGTCTAGCATTAATGGCCTTGAGAGATAACAAATTTCCATTCATACAGTTACAGGATTTGGAAAGGGTCGATGATGACACAACGAGTGAAAAATATGGCCATTATCCTGATAAGCGGCCACTAAATGAATTATTTCAATACGGAGTAATTCTGCTAGATAAACCTCCAGGCCCTACCAGTCATGAGGTTATTGCTTGGATAAAGAAGTTGCTTAGAATTGAAAAGGCAGGGCATAGCGGCACATTAGATCCCGGTGCTACCGGACTTTTGCCGATCGGACTTGGAGAAGGAACAAAGGCACTATCGGTGTTACTTTTGGGTCCAAAGGAATATTATGCTTTAGCACGATTGCATGCACATGTTTCTAATGATAAATTGAACGATATTATAAAAGAGTTTGTTGGTGATATTTATCAAAGACCACCTCAGAGATCATCAGTTAGAAGAGCCACTCGCATTAGAACGATATATCAATTGGAAGTTGTTGAACAGTTCGACCGTCTTTTACTAATCAGAACTGTTTGTCAGGCAGGTACATACATTCGAAAGATCATTTATGATATTGGCGAAATTTTGAGCCCAGGAGCCACCATGATTGAGCTTCGTAGAACTAGGGTTAGCAACTTTTACGAAAATAATGATAATTTTACAAGACTACATGATCTTTCTGATGCGATCCAGATTTACAGGGAAAAAAAAGATGAGACGAAACTTAAAAAAATTATAAGACCAGTCGAACAATGCTTAGAGCCAATACCTGCAGTTGTAATCAGAGATACAGCCGTGGATGCCTTATGTCATGGCGCTCAACTTGCAGTACCAGGTATTTTGGCAATTACGAAAAATCTTAAGAGCCATGAACTTGTTGGCATTTATACCATAAAGGGGGAAATAGTGGGACTAGCAGAAGCTGTGATGTCAATCGAGGATATTAAAGAAAGTATAAAGGGAATAGCATTTCACATGAAAAGGATTATTATGAAACCAGGTACCTATCCTAAAGCCTGGCGTTCAAATGTTATTATCTCTGATACTAATGTGCCTAATAGTGCGAGTGTAACTAATCAATCATATTAATATCAAAATACTCGAGAAAAATCTAATACTCACTAATGAGTCTGATCTTTGGATACCAAAATTCTACTTATAGATAGTGACCCTTTTACCACCGGTTAACTCTCTATATTTGAGTTTTTATTGCAGTAGAAATGACCTTGCGATTCGCAGGTTCTTGCGAGGTTTAGTAAGAGGGCTGGAAGCCCACTGATTTTATTCGCGAGATCAATTATAATATGAACCCTCAATGATCCTCACCCCACTAGAAACAAGTTATCTAGTGTTATAGTGATGTAATCATGGCTTATGTTCTTCTCCATTAAATCTCCTTAATTGTTACAATATTACAAAAGGACGAATAATTTTTTGGTCGTGATAAACATTTAGATATATAGTGAGCTTATATACATGCACAACATTAGACAGCCTGAAGGTCAGATGATTTAAAA
>JBQCDO010000381.1:0-17162 GCA_051961195.1 Nitrososphaeraceae archaeon
CAAAGATATGTGTCTCAATTGCCGCTGAGAACTTAGAGCAGCTTGAAAACGATATTTCAAAAGCTCAAAATTCTGCAGCAGATTTTCTAGAAATTCGATTTGACTTTTTGAGAAGTTCAGATTTTGAAGAAGCACTCCGGATAACCGAAAAAATTAAGAGCAAGTCAATTTACACTATGCGAGACGAAAGCGAGCTAGGAAAATTCAGAGGCAATAACGAAGAACGAACATTCTGGTTAACCAGACTTGCCGATTCAGGGCCGATGCTATTAGATATAGAATTCAATATTCTAAGGAAAAATGATGATCTTATGAACTATTTCAAAAAAAAAAATACAACAATACTTATATCTTGGCATAACGACCAGCGGACACCGAATACAGATGAGCTAAGAGCGCTTATGTCTAAAATGAAGCTAATGAGCAATTACATCAAGATTGTTACGATGGCTGAGAGCATTGAGGACGCAATCTCAGTATTAGATTTGTATAAAGACGCTGAGGGTTTAAATCTAATAGCATTTGCTATGGGCGAAAAGGGCATTTTGTCGAGGGTACTGTGTGCGCTGTATAAAACTGCGCCATTTACCTATGCCTCCCTGAGAAGTGCAGTGGCGCCAGGACAATTATCGATATATCAGATGAGAAGGTTATATTATGGAATGTTTATGAAGAATGGGATTGGAGAAATCCATTAAGACATATTGCATAATAGGCGACCCTATAGAACACTCCTTATCCCCTGCAATGCATAACGCTGCCTTTAATTTTCTTAAACTTGAAAGTTCATACATTGCGTATAGGGTAACATATTTGGAATTGGAAGCCTCTATTTGTTCCTTGAAGGAGGTAAGGCTTGCGGGATTCAATGTCACTATACCGCACAAAACAAGAATATTGAAGTATATTGATGTCTTGGATAGGGTTGCAACTCAAGCGGGTGCTGTGAACACAGTTAAAAATATAGACGGTGAACTCTACGGCTACAATACTGATGTTGGCGGATTCCTCAGACCGTTAATGAAGAGGGGAATTAATCTGAATGGATTGAATATTTTACTATTAGGAGCTGGCGGAGCAGCACGCGCAGTAGTTGTAGCTCTATCAAGTAAAGCTGAGAATCTGAAGATCTCTATTATAAATCGGAACATAGACAGAGCTAAGGAACTAGCCAAGATTGGAAATACACTGGGAGCAAAGTGTGAATCTTTTAGCCTAGACGATGTACTATTACTCTCGAACCGAGCAGATGTGATAGTTAATGCGCTGCCTTTGGGAATGCACGATGAAAAATCTATTATTGATGCTCAAAATATTCCTACTGAAAGTATAGTTTATGACATCGTATATAAGCCAGTTCTTACTGATCTTCTTAAAAACGCTAAACAGGCAGGGGCTACCGTAGTCTATGGGTACGAGATGTTACTAGAACAGGGTGCTGAATCATTCCAAATCTGGACCGGAATTCCTGCACCATTAGAGGTAATGAAAAAAGCATTGCTTGGACCATTTGGTGAATAATTTATCTGAAGAGGCATGTTATGGCTACAGTGCATGGTGCAATATCTATACTCAATGCTATCGGTACAGGATATGGCTCTTCTGTCGGAATTTCCCTTAAAGTTAGTGCAGAAGTAAGCCTCTCTAAAGGAAGAGGAATAAAACTCCAGACAGAGATCGGTAAAGAATTACTTGAAGATTTGGCATTGATAATTTTACCAAAAGATATCGTTTCGCAAAATCAGATAAACATTAACATTATATCTGAAATTCCTGCTGGTTACGGATTGAAAAGCTCTAGCGCCGTCACTAGCGCTCTATCACTTGCATGTTTCAAGATAGCTGGCGATAACCCAGATGATAAATGTGTATTAGAATCGGCAATTGCTGCATCCATCAAAGCTGGTGTGACTATTACAGGAGCATTTGATGACGCAGCTGCGTGTTATTATGGAGGCGTAGTTATTACTGATAATCGTTCACACGAGTTGCTCAAGCATTATAGGGCTCCAGAAGACTTATACGCCGTGATATTTTTGCCAGTGCAGGAAACTAGAGGGGATTTCATATCTCGTCTACCAATAATGTCTGATCTCTTCTTCGATTCATTTAATTTAGCAAAATCTGGAAACTACTGGAAGGCCATGAAATTAAACGGAGTGATTATGTCTAGTATATCTGGATTTGATTCTAGGCCTGCATTGGACGCGCTCAAGGCTGGTGCATTGTCCGCATCTATATCTGGTAACGGACCATCTACAGCAGCGGTTACTTATTTAGAGAACAAAGATAGTATATTGGCTGCATTCTCGCGATATGATGGAAAAATACTAGTTTCTAAATTAAACAATAAGAAAGCGAGTGTGGAAGTAATTGACTAGTATAATTGTTCGAAGATCACAAATTTCAGGCAAAGTTCACTGTCCCTCAAGCAAGAGTTATACTCATAGAGCAGTAGCTGCTGCTTCACTTGCTGATGGTCATTCGAAAATTGGAAATCCGTTACTAGCTCGAGACACACTTGCTACTGTCTATGCATGCAAGGCTCTAGGTGTCGACATAGAATACGAAGATGGTGAATTATTAATACAAGGACGTGATCGTTTGAAAGTCCCGGAGAATGTAATCAACGCTGAGAACTCTGGGACTACGATTAGAATGATTGCTGCTATATCATCTTTGACTAGCGGAGGATTTACCATATTGACCGGTGACGCTAGCTTAAGGAGAAGACCAATGAATCCACTGATTCTAGGTTTACAGCAACTAGGGGTTAAGTGCTGTTCTTCTAAAGATGATGGTACGCCGCCTCTAATCACAAGAGGAGGAGGAATGAGAGGAGGTACAGCCAAGATCATGGGAAATGGTTCGAGTCAGTTTGTATCCTCGTTGCTTCTTACTAGTGTACGTGCTGATTCGCCAACTAGGATTGAGATAATTGGAAGACAAGTATCAAAGCCGTATATTGATGCGACGATTACTACAATGGATAGGTTTGGTGCCAAGGTAAGTGGCTCTGCGGATACAATACTTTCAGTCGATCCTGGATCTTATAAAGGAACTACATTCAGGATACCGTCTGATTTCTCTTCAGCTGCTATGGTGATGGCCGCCGGTGTTCTAACAGGCAATGAAGTGATAATTGAGGGATTGGATTTTCGATTGCCACAGGGGGATTCAAAAATCATAGATATAATAAGAAAAATGGGAGG
The DNA here is from genome assembly GCA_051961195.1 of Nitrososphaeraceae archaeon. GTDB lineage: Archaea > Thermoproteota > Nitrososphaeria > Nitrososphaerales > Nitrososphaeraceae > JARBAU01. The sequence continues at coordinate 3,213 of JBQCDO010000381.1, forward strand.
TCGCATTGTAATTGATACCGACAAGGGAGAGGCAAAAATTTACGGATGTGAGGTGCTGAACGGAGGACATTTTGAACTTACAGATAGTCCAGATCTTTTACCGGTCGTGTCTATACTGGCTTTGAAAGCGTGTTCATCGGTATATATTGAAGGAATAGAGCACGCTAGATTAAAGGAGACAGACCGAGTGGCAAATATATCGCAGGAACTTGTAAAATTGGGTGTATCTGTTAAAGAAGAATCTGACAAACTTAGAATAAATGCACCAGAAACTTTAAGAAATGCGAACTTAGATGCCCATGACGATCACAGATTGTTTATGGCCTTCACTATTGCTTCCATGCTTACTAATAAGTCGGAGGTAAATGGGGCCGAGTCTGTTGATGTTTCATATCCACAGTTTGTTAGTGAGATGAGAAGATTGGGAGCAGACATTCTACCTCAGTCCGAATTGGAATCATAGGCCCAATCGAATCTATATACAACTAAGATTTATTAGCGACCTGATTAGGTTCTGGATACGAGATTGAATGTATATATCAGAGTCAAGTCAAAAAGTAATCCATTAGATGGGTTACGGAGGAATGAAACATGCCCGGAAATTCGATTGGTGATCGATTTGTAGCCATGAGTTTTGGTGAAAGCCATGGGACTTGCATAGGTGTGGTGATTGACGGTTGCCCAGCAGGCATGCCTTTAACGGAATCTGACGTCCAGGAGGAATTGGATAAAAGAAGGCCAGGACAATCTGCGGTAACGACTCAAAGGATGGAAGCAGACAAAGTTTCTATCTTATCAGGTTTATTTAATAATATAACAACTGGTGCTCCAATATGTATGATTATTTGGAATAAAGATTCTGATTCAAGGGCTTACGACTTTGTGAAATCGGTTCCAAGACCTGGACATTCAGATTACACGTCGTTTGTTAAATACGGGGGATTTTCAGACCATCGAGGTAGCGGAAGGTTCTCCGGGAGATTGACGGCTACATTTGTTATGGCGGGTGCGGTATCACAGAAACTATTGCGTCATACCCTAGGTATTGAGACGATAGCATACACGAAACAAATAGGCAGGATTTGTATGGACGATATACAGTTTGGTGATGCGCAAAAAGATAGATATACAAACGACATTAGGTGTCCAGACAATGAAGTGGCGAAAAAAATGCGGGAGTCGATACTAAAAGCCAGAAGAGACGGGGACTCGCTAGGGGGTATTGTCGAATCTGTGACCGTAGGTATGCCTGTTGGATTGGGAGAACCAATTTTTAGCTCACTAGAATCTGATCTTAGTAAAGCTCTATTTAGCATACCCGCTGTAAAGGCCATTGAATTCGGCTCGGGTTTTGCCGGTTGCAGCTTACGTGGTTCAGAAAATAATGATACGTTTTATAAAAATGGGAACAAGGTAATGACTAGAACTAACAATTCTGGAGGTATTTTGGGTGGTTTGTCTGACGGGATGCCACTTGTTATTAGGATTGGATTTAAGCCAGCGGCTTCGATTTTGAAGCCGCAACGTACACTCAACATGGTCACCGGTGGCGAAGTAGAATTGAGCGTGCCTGGACGGCATGATCCATGCGTGGTCCCTCGAGCAGCTCCAGTAGTAGAATCAATGGTCTCTATAGTTTTGACTGATCATGCGATTAAAAGTGGGCATGTACCAGCTGTGCTAAAGGGGTAAGAGGAGGACTGACCATTACAAACATCGAGAATTTAAGGCTTCAAATGCGTGATCTCACGAACGAAATTTTTCTCAAAGTTCAGAAAAGGATGGAAATCGCCAAAGAGATCGGAGAGATCAAGTCAAATCTTAGTATAGAAGTTACTGATCGGAATGCGGAAGATGATATCCGGAAATCGGTGATGTCGTTATGCAAAGACATTGGATTAGATTCAAGATTTGCAAGTCAATTGTTAAATGTCTTGCTTTCAGCATCAGTCAAGGTTCAAGAGATTCAGCAAAAGGACGGAAAACAAACTCATTTGAGTATATTTAATAAAGCTAAGCAATTGGAAGCAACAGGAAAAAAAATAATACATATGGAAGTCGGAGAACCAGACTTTAGGGCACCACCAGCTATTCGTAATGCATTGATTGAGGCCTATGACTCTGGCCATTATCATTACACCGAGACTGTAGGGAGATCAAAATGGAGACAAAGTATAGCTAATGAGGTGGGATTTGGTGTGGCTGATAATAATATTTTGGTCACTCCAGGTGCAAGGTTTGGGGTGTTTGCAGCTATTGTAGCATTAGTGCGGCCTAGTGAGGAAGTGATATCGATTGAACCTGCTTGGCCTGCCTATAAGGAATGTACAGATTTTGTTGGGGCCAGAATTAGGTCACTAAGGACAAGTCTTGAAAATGCCTGGACACCGAGTGTTAGGGAGCTAGAATGTATGATAAACGACAATACAAAAATGATAATTATAAATTATCCCAATAATCCAACTGGGAAGATACTCGACGATAAAATACTTGGAAAAATACATCAAATCGCAAAAGATAACAGTATTTATCTACTAAGCGACGAAGTCTACTCTAGTTATACGTTCACTAGATTTCAGAGCATTTTGAAAAACGACTATAGCAGAAACGTTATGATCTCTAGCTTTTCGAAACGCTTCGCAATGACTGGATTTAGAATTGGATATATTGTTGCTATAAAGGATATCATTGACAAAGTCAAAAATATTCAAGCTTTGGCAGTTACTAGTGTTTCTGAACCAATTCAATACTCCGCTTTGGCTGCCTTAAAGGATATTGGCATAGATAACACTCAGCTTTTTAAACAAAGGCTCGAAATAATTACGACTATTCTTCGCAGATTATCGATACCATATTTTAAGCCTGACGGTTCTTTCTATGTTTTTCCAAAGATTGGAGAGGGATCAAATCGCAAAGATTTATCTCTAGTAGAAAAGCTCTTGCAGTCCGGAGTAGCAGTCGCACCTGGGAGCGCCTTTGGTGACCATTATCATAATTTTATAAGGATTTCTGCTTGCCAGCCGGAAGCATTGCTTGCTGAGGGGATGGAAAAATTTGAGAGGATATGGTCTTCCAAATAGCCTTGTCACCAAAAACAATCGGAATCGTGGGCTGGCTTGGGAAAATGGGAAAGTGGTTCGTAAGATACTTTTCGAAGAGACACAAATCTTTACTTGTATTTGATATACGACCAAACCAGTTTCACAGCCAATCTGGTTTAACCATTTGTAAGTCATTGGATGAGTGCGTCACTCTCTCCGACGTTGTAATCATTTGTGTTCCTCTTGTGGATACCGTTAGTACAATTGAGAAATGCGCCCTACTTATGCGAAAAGGCGCCTCTCTAATTGAAATTTCTTCAATAAAGTACAACACCTTTAGAACTATGAAAAAGATAAGACGGCATATTAATTTGCTATGTATACATCCTATGTTTGGCCCAGGATCAATTAAGCCTAATACACAAAAAGTTTTAATGATACCAGTCAAGAATGAAGAGAGAGAGTTAAGCATCCTTAATGACCTTTTTCTAAATCTGAAAATAATAGTGATAAACGACTGGAAAACTCACGATAGATATATGTCTGTATTATTATCATTAGCATATTACGTAAACATACTTTTTGCACAATGTTTAACCGATCAAGATATGCCCAGTCTTAAGTCGTTATCAGGTACTAGTTTTGCGATACAATCGTTATTGAGCGAAAGTATGTTGACTGATGAGCCGAGTTTGATTGCTTCATTGTTTACCGAAAGCCCATTCGTGATTGATCTTATCAGAAAATATAACTTTCAGGCCGCCACCCTTGCCGAGTACATTAAACTTCGTGATAACAGCAAGATCAAATCGTTAATTGAGAATACAAAAAATGCATTATCCAAAAATATCGACTTTGGTACTTCGTATTCGAAGCTCTACGAGGTTTATGGGGCATTGCCTACGAAAAGATTTGGGAAACATTCCAGATTCTAAACAGGGAATTGGATCACAATAATAGGATAGTGTATATTTTTTAACTGGATTCTCCAAAGTAGCTCGCATGTGATTTTAATCAATCTGCCGACAATCATGTCTTTAGGATGAATGAATTTACAAAAGCTGAAGTATCTCAGTATAAGATCCTTTTATGTGAATTACATGGGAAGAGATGTGAATTTGTTCAATCCTATAAGAAATGCCCATGTTGTAACAAAAAAATCTGCCTATGCAACTATGTATTGTGATCTGCCCCAGGTTAATATGAATGATATATAATATTTGAGATATACTTACAGAAGGGGATATTTACTTTGTTAACTCCTAAAGTAAACAGAACAAGAATATGTTCTGCCTCTTTTGTTTTGTATTCTTCTCTATCCACACATTGTAAAAGTACTATTAATCACATAGTATAGATGCAGGAGGTAAATCTTTTCCGATTTTTATTCCAATAATAGTTATTGTGTGATTGCCATCTATACTAACATATCCAGAGAATGAAGCAAAATTGTTATGGGCTAGATTAAATGGCAAAATCGATTCTGGGGGATGTACGCCATTTACAGATTCCTGTCTGGATGATACCATGCTGCCAGATTCAAGCTCTCATTTTTAGATCCTATGAGGGATTTTGCATCGAGTCTTGGAAATCCGTTGCGAGGACAGTTACGGTAAGCATCTAAATTCATCCTGAATGGTTACTCACTTACATACATTTTTATGATTTATTCGAATTCTGTCGAGGAGTCACTGAACTTAGGACTATGCATAGAATGTCCCTAAATTTTTGATATGGATGCCGAGCTGCTAGAAATACATTTGAAATTCTATTTATTTTCTTCGATTAATTTGGACATGACTAGTAAGACAGTATTTCATTTCAAAGTTGATTAATTTTCTTAACGTCAAACAAAACAATAATACTCTCTTCAGGGCTTTTTGTATATGCTGAGTCATATCAGGCCTACGAAAAAAAGGAGCACAAAAACGATTTACATAGTGAACTTTGGTATTACAAAATACGCCTGTTCTAAATCATAATTACACGTTTGCAAACGTTCTTACGTACCAACTGTATGGATTATTTAATCTAGTAGAACCTTATGAATATGAGATTCACCAATAATCTAATCTGCTTGCATCACAGGGATAAGCAAGTGAGACTGACTTTAAATCCACTTAACGTAGTAGGTGATAGCGAGTGCGTGGAAGGATTATTAGTATGCGAGCTTTGCAACACTCAATATCCAATCGTAGAAGGTGTCCCCATTTTGATCAGAGACTTTCTGAGATACGCAAGCAATAGGGGTGCAGTCTATGGAAGTTGGCTATTAGGAAGCAAGACGATAGAAATGAAGGAATTTCTAAGGGACTTTGCAACACGATTGAACCCTGATTCAGTTTCCAACGATCGCTATGAGGAGGATGGATATTGGTTTACTCCATACAAATGGACGCAGTATGATTATACATTTGATGATCATTTTCTCAAACTGCTGAAACGAGAGATTAAGCCCACTGAACTTTATGATAAAATCATCGGACAGGTGCCTGTTAGAAGCGAAGGTTTAGCACTAGACTTAGGATGTTCAATGGGATATACTACTCTGCAGCTCTCACGAAAGTACTCTTATACAATTGGGATAGATCTATCATTTTCTTTTGTCAAGGAGGCTCGTAGGCGGATGTCGCAAGCAAACATAAGAAATTCAGAATTTTGTGTAGCAGATTCAATGGATCCTCCGTTTGGCGCCATGAAATTTGACCTGGTTCTTGTTGTAAATTTACTTGAACTAGTTGATCCGACAAAATTACTGTCCTCCATACATGGGCTTCTTAAGCCACATGCTGAGGCTTTTTTTGCTGATCCATATGATTACAATCGTGAACCTAAACCTAAGAACAAATTTGATGCCACAACGTTTAGAGCACTTTTGGGCGATTCAGGCTTTGAGATATTCGAAAAGTCTAGGAAGGAAGAATCCTTTATCCCATGGATCTTGAAGATTGCCAATAGATCATATCTCTTTTATTTTGTTGATCTCATAAGGGTACGCAAAATTTCAAAACATCGATAGGTTATATCTTTTCAGTCGTACTCGAAATCATATTTGATTATTTCTCCTACTTCATTCATTTTACTTCTTTGTTCACTACAGCCGCTAATATCATAAGGAGAACGTAGCCTGATGTTGGAAGTTTCATACAGCATATATATATGATAAACACAGTTGTCTTGTTGTCTGCAAAGAAATGGTTAGATAAAGATGTTGACTTAGATTGGGTTAAAGGCCAGACATTTTCTGTTGTAGGTTATGGTATTCAAGGATCAGCACAGGCGAAGAATATGAAGGACTCTGGGTTGGACGTATTGGTGGGACTCAGGAATAACGGGAACAGCTGGAAGTCTGCTCAGGAGGATGGTCACAATGTCGTTACTATATCGGAAGCCGCCAAGCGAGCAGACGTGATTCACATTTTGATACCTGACATGGAACAGGCTGAAATATATAGAAAGGAGATCGCGCCCTTTTTGGAAAAAGGTAAAGCATTGAGCTTCTCTCACGGAGCCGCGATTCATTGGAATTGGATTAGCCCTCCTAAGGATCTCGACGTCGTGATGGTTGCTCCAAAGGGTCCTGGACAGTTGGTCAGAGAACTATTCCAGCAATCTTTTGGCACGCCATCATTAGTGGCAGTTTATCAGGACTATACGGAAAAGGCATGGAAGAGAGTCTTGGCGATGGCCAAGGCAATAGGAAGTACCAGACCAGGCGTAATTCAAACGACGTTCAAAGAAGAAGTAGAAACCGACTGGTTCGGAGAACAAGCTGATCTGTGTGGCGGGTCCCACAGGCTGATACTCAATGCATTTGAGACTCTTGTAGAAGCAGGATATCAACCTGAGGTTGCTTATTTTGAATGTCTTCACGAGCTTAAGCTAATTGTCGATCTTATCCAGAAATACGGCATCACAGGAATGTACCAGCGAGTTAGTGAAACTGCACGCTATGGGGGGCTCACTCGAGGATCGAAAATTATCGATACAGATTCAAAAGTCAAGATGAAAAATATTTTGGAAGAAATAAAGTCAGGCCAATTTGCAGAGGAATGGCAGAGTGCCTATAAGAAAGACAATAAGGCTTCCTTTTCCACGTATATAAAGGAGCTAGAGAACCACGAAATCGAGATAGTAGGACGGGATATTAGGAAAATGATGTGGCCCAAAAGCACTGTAATTTGAGTAGCAACACCTAAAACATGTTTGAAACTCGCTTCGTCGGCTTAGAGTTAGTATGGTATGCTAGTTCAAATTGCAAATGAAATGGATCTATAATCGTAGTATAATATCGGATCTTCAAATGAGTTATAGCATGTCTAATTATTCAGAAGCTGCATAAGTGTTTGGTGAATTCAGATATGATAAACCATTTGATATCGATATTCCTTAGTCGGGATATTGATTTTAAGTATTGTGGTAGATATTTAAGAGTAATGTCTTCTCCTGGGTAATCAAAAAGAAATAGTACAGTCTGCATCAATATTTTTGAATATTTTATGACATATGTAATAGTCCGAGCAATTATAATCTTGTAAAATTGAACCTTTGTTTATAGAAATTGTAGTTAAACTGCGGCAAAATCACTCTTTCGCCATGTGGTCTTATCCTTGTGGTCAATTAATTCAACAGAATATTTATTAGCAAGTTCGATTCTCAGAGAATCGGCCTCTTTATACTTATGTTCCATTCGTAACTTTTCTCTAAGTTTAACCATCCTGTCAATCTTATCCCTTTCTTCGGGCATCACAGATGCAATTTTTAAGCCCAATATTTTAAGCATGGAATGAATTGTTGATTTTGCCTTGGATGCAATCTCTTCGTCGAGGGCGTCATTTGATACAATTCTATTGATTTCATTTACAAATTTCATTAGTTCTCTAATTGCAACCGGAGTATCTAGATTATTTTCCATGGCACGATCGAATAATTTTTCTACCTGAGTGCATAACTCCAACATGCTGTCTTTACTTTTAGAAAAACCACCTCTCCAGTTCTCCAATTCCCAGACACATACTTCAATCTGTTTCCATTTTTGAGCAGCTTCTTTCAGAAGCAAGTCTTGATAATCCAAGGGTTTTGTATACCTTACTGATAAACAGAACAATCTAATGGTGTTGGGCCCCCATTCTTGTACTGCATCTTTTATTGGCACTATATTTCCAAGTGATTTTGACATCTTTTCTGTATTAATAGTGACCATACCGACATGCATCCATATCTTCGCCAGTGTCTGTCCAGTGTAAGACTCAGACTGAGCAATTTCGTTTTCATGGTGGGGAAATATTAAATCGTTTCCGCCTCCATGAATTTCAATAGACTCACCCAAGTACTTCAATGCCATGGCGGTACATTCTATATGCCAACCTGGCCGACCATTACCCCAAGGACTAGTAAAATTAGGATAATCCGAGTAAAATTTCCAGAGTGCGAAGTCAAGGGGGTATTCCTTTGAAACATCTATCTCAACACGAGCTCCCGCTTCTAATTGTCGGATACTCTTTTTAGACAACTTTCCATATTTTGCAAAGGACTTTACTCTAAAATATATGCCATTTGTGGACAAATAGGCATGGTCTTTTGCAAGTAATCCTGAAATTATTTGTATAATTTCAGCAATATGATCGGTAGCACGCGGATATATGTTGGCATTAGTAACATTTAACGCGTTGAAATCCTCAAAATATAGTCGAATGTACTTTGATGCAATTTCGTTAGGATCTACTCCTTCTGTCCTAGCTCGATTTATGATTTTATCGTCTACATCCGTGAAGTTTTCAACTAAACATGTCGAGATGCCTTTAGACTTGAGATACCTATTAAGTACATCAAAGATCACTATTGTCCTTGCATGGCCTATATGGGACCTATCATATACGGTAACTCCACATACGTATATACGTACAAGACTACCATTAGTGGGTAGTTTCTGATATACTCTTGTTAGAGTATCGTATATGTTCACACCTGCCTTCTCCTTTTGTCTAATTCATATACAGCCCAAAAACATGACCAAATTAGACGTCAATATAAATGCCTTCATCTTTTACTTCTACTTTGTAGGTGTTCAATTTGACGTCCTGTAAAAAATCAAGCAATTCTCCTGTCCTTATGTTATAGTGCCACGAATGAAGCGGGCATTCTACGACCTCGCCATCAATCCTTCCAGGAGCCAAGGAGCCATCCTGGTGGCGACATAGCGCTTCAATAGCATAAAAGCTATCATTAGCGCGGAATAGTGCGATCCTATTGCCATTTATATTGACTTCCTTGCCACGTCCATTTGAAATCTCTTTTACATCCGCTATTCGAGTCAATGTCATTTTCGGAATAACACAATAAATGGTATACAGGGGCTATAAATTGTTATGAACACGACCTCGCTTGTATTCCAGAGCGAGTTATCTTCAGGAATGATCTTATAATTAGCAGACTTCTAAAGTATTAAGATGGTTGGAAGGATCGCCAATAAGAAACTGGCGCAGGCTGGAAAAAAAGCACATGCTTGGGCGAGGGCTCATATGACAATATGTGATTACATTTTGAAGCGGTATATGCGAAAAAAGCCCCTATTGGGAATAAAGCTTGCCTTCTGCCTACACATTACAAAAGAGACATCAGTGCTCGTTAGATGCGCGCAAAAATTAGGAGCGCAGATCGCAATTTGTTCTGCTAATCCATTGTCAACGCAGGATGATATTGCTGCCTTTCTTTCTTCTCAGAACATATTGACGTATGCCTGGCGAGGCGAATCCAAAAGTGAATACAATCAGTGTATCATCGATGTCATACGATTCAATCCGGATATTGCGGTAGATGATGGGGCGGACTTGCATAGCAAAATACATCAGATGGGAATTACAAAGCTAATTGGCGGGACAGAGGAAACCACATCAGGAGTGTCAAGGCTTCGTACTCTCCATTCAAGAAAAGGTCTCGCTTATCCAATAATTGGAGTAAACAATGCTATTACAAAGCATTTGTTCGATAACCGATATGGCACGGGGCAGAGCGCAATAGATGGACTAATGCGAGCAACTGGATTATTCCTTGCTGGTAAGCATCTAGTGGTCTGTGGATATGGTTGGGTGGGAAAGGGCGTAGCTTCGAGAGCTAGAGGTATGGGGGCAATTGTCAGTGTAACCGAAGTAGATCCCATAAGAGCATTGGAGGCTTCTATGGATGGCTTTTATGTGGCGCAGCTTTCTGTATGTGCAAACTACGCCGATTTTATTATTACTTGTACTGGCCAGAAACATGTTGTTACTATAAACGAAATATTAAAGATGAAAAATGGAGTGATACTCGCAAATGCTGGCCACTTTGATGTTGAGATTGATGTCAAATCGTTATATAATAAAGATCGATCTCCAGTACAGGTAAGACCAAATGTAGAACGATTTACAGTCAACGGAAAAATCGTTTATCTGGTATCTTGTGGAAGGGTTCTGAATCTGGTTAGTTCAGAAGGAAGTCCGCCAGAAATTATGGCCTTGTCCTTTGCCAATCAACTGCTTTCAATAATATATCTAGTTAAAAATAGCAACAGTTTGCAGCCGGGCATATATTGCGTTCCTAATGACATTGATAATCTCGTTGCCCATGTCGCCCTCCGGTCCATGAATATTGAAATTGATAAACTTAGTAAGGTCCAACAAAGATATAAAGGAATATAATCATCTAGAATGACTAACATAGTTAATTGAAAGGGCATCATAAAAAATCTCGCATTGAGTCGACTCCTATGGATAGCACGTGGAAATCCTGAAGAATAATAAAGATAAATTATGACGTTCGATATACATGCTCAAGTAATGCTTGATCATCACTCCACAAAGACTATTGTTGTTACAAGTGCTCTCCCATATGCAAACGGACAGATTCACTTGGGTCATATTGCGTCTACCTATCTTCCGGCAGACATCTATACTAGGTACAGTCGTCTTACAGGTTTGACTGCATATCACATCTGCGCCTCTGACGACTTTGGCACTCCAATTCTTATAAGATCTGAACAGGAAAAAAAATCACCTAGCGAGTATGTTGCTTATTGGAATAGGCGTGATGTTAGTGATTTTCATACTCTGGGTATTACATTTGATCTCTTTTCAAGGACAAGCTCGCCAGAGAATAAAACATTAGTACAGAGCATTTTTAATAAGCTTCAAGAAAATGGGCATATTTATGAAAAGGAGGTCATCCAACCGTTTTGTCCAGTCGACAATAAATTCTTGCCTGACAGATTTGTCGTAGGCAAGTGTCCGAATTGTGGTGCAGAGGGTCAATATTCGGATCTCTGTGAAAACTGTGGTAAAGTCCCGGAAAAAATTCTTGATCCTAAATGTGGAATTTGTGGTGCTTCACCAACAGAGAAAATTAGCAATCACTATTTTTTTCGGTTATCAGAATTCTCAAATAAGCTAAGATTTTGGTTAATTCAAAACGTCAACTTGCAAGATGACGTAAAGAGGTATGTTCTTAATTGGATAGATAATGGATTGGTAGATTGGGATATTACTAGAGACATAGAGTGGGGAATCCCAATACCAACTAGTGATGCTAATGGAAAGGTATTTTACGGATGGTTTGATAATCACATCTGCTATATTTCTACACTTTTGGCTCTGGCTAAGCAACAAAATAAAGATGGAAAGAAAGTTTGGAATGAATCAACCATATACCATTTCATCGGAAAGGATATAGTCTACCACCACTATCTCTTTCTGCCCGCCATTCGACTAGGTATAAATGAGGAATATAAGCTGCCTGATTATCTACCGACTAGGGGTCACTTAATGCTAAAGAATAAGAAGATCTCTAAGAGTAGGAACTGGTACATCAGTATTGAGGATTTCACTCGAAATTTCGACCCTGACTACCTCCGATTCTATCTAGCATCCATAACCCCATATTCGCAAGATGACGTCAATTTTGATTGGGATGCGTTTCGGGAAAAGATTAACAACGAACTAATCGCAAATGTGGGAAATTTCATAAACCGAACTCTCTCATTTATTCAGGCCAAATTTGGCAGATCAATTCCCCAATTTTCGAAGTTAGAAACCTACGATCTAGATGTTATCAATAGAATCAACAAAATTGGTACTGAAGTTGGTAATAAGATAAGCTCCAACCAGCTAAATAGAGCAGTTAAGGATATCCTATTATTTAGTACATATTTAAACCAATATTTTCAGTTAAAACGACCTTGGAATAATAGCTCAGCGGGCACAACGTTGTATGTCTCTGGAAATGCCGTTAGGACACTTGCAGTCATTTTGGCCCCATTCATCCCAGCCTCATCAGAGAAGATTTGGGGACAGTTAAATATTGGAGATAGTGTTCATCGACAGGTATGGTCTTCATGCGGAGGAATGCATTTGGCGCCAGGCCATCACATTGGAAACGTTATGCCTCTGTTCAAAAAAATTGAGAAGGAGACAATCGATAAACTAAAGGTCGAAACAATGGGTGAGAATAGGAACCATTGAGACGAGGATTAGTTGTTGGTAGATTTCAACCTTTTCACAAGGGCCATCTTAGCCTCGTAAACTCAATCATGAAAGAATGCCAAGAACTGATTATAGTAGTGGGAAGCGCTCAATTCAACTACCTGTATACTGATCCGTTCACCGCCAGCGAGAGGATATTGATGATTCATGGTGCTCTTTTGGAGTCAAAAATTTCGGCTGAACGAGTCTACATCATTCCAGTCATTAACGACGAAAATAATGCAACGTGGTATGCCCGTCTCACCACTCTCATTCCCGAATTTCATGTTTTGTATTCTGGGAATGAGTTTGTGAAGTGTTTAGTTGGAACCCGTATCCCTGTTCAGATACCAAACTTTACTAAAAAGCGAACCTATAATGGTACTAACATTAGAAACCTAATTGCTCGCGAGAAGCCATGGAATCATTTGGTTCCTTCCAGTGTAGCGCTACTTATAGAAAATGTTGATGGTATAAGACGAATCAGGACTCTTAGTAAAGTAGAAAATCCAGTGAGACCAAAGCGATATCCAAATGTAAGATGATCGATGCACACTTAGGACCCATTCCAAAAATAGATAGACATATAGTTTGTCAAGGTTTTGTTCATAAGTGACGCTTATAAAATCAAGGCATCCAGCAGCAGTAGTCTCATTTAGGAAGGTATTCGATGGCATTGTATATGTTTTTGGAATGTCTTAAGAAATCAATATCAATAGAAGATAGATGTTGCCCAATGAGTTGGTTCAGGTTCGACATATGATAGACTATTCCAGTAATGATCAATATAAGATATTTGAGATTATGGACTAGGATTGGTAAAAAAGTGTATAATGCTAAAGTAGGAATTCAATGGAGATGGCAAATCACTTGATAGTATTAGTATGTGATAATGGCATCTCTAGGCAGAAATGACTGATTGGACTTTCCTACAGACAGAGGTAAGTTAGCTAGGAACAAAACGTCATCATGTATTAATAACTGGTGGACAAGGTAATTCCATTATCTGTTGTTGTTATTGCTGCTCCGGCCAATGTGTATGATACGAGGATTGCCGCTATTGTCACACTAGGTAATATCATAGTCGACGGACCGTCACATAAAATGTTTAAACGAAACAAAACCGCTGTCTTGATAAAGGATATGTTTCAAGAGATCGAAGTACGCAAACTTATAGAGGATATCTACTACACATTTGAAATAGAGGAGAACAATCAGTTACAAAGATTAATGGTGGTAGTAATCATTGTCATCATGCTAAAAGAGGATGGGTTGTAGAAACAACTAACTCCTGGCATAACAGGTTCAGAAAACTTTTAGTTAGGTATAAGGAGAAGTTAGGAAGTTATTTTGCGATAGTATGTGTATGTTTAGACTGTTACATTATTATCTATAGGAGGATATTCTGGGATGGGCTC
>JBQCDO010000382.1:0-2551 GCA_051961195.1 Nitrososphaeraceae archaeon
TCGTTTCTACAGAAGAACAGCGTTTTATTGCGAGTATAAATGATAATAGTGAAAACTATGACGTAGTAATAGAAAAACTAGAAAAGGCTGGACAAGAGCCCACCAAAGAGTAGTTCGATCTGAACAAATCCATTCTTCAATGATGTCTCGACTAGTCATATTTAGATCTTGTTAGTTTAATTTAAACCCTAAGCATAATAAATAAAGAAGCAAGAACAATTTACAAAAAATTAAAACAAAGATGTTGCAAGATTGAATGCAATACAAGCCTTAAACAGGATCATCCTTAAGTGAGAAATATGATGCAAAGGAGTTTTGTAAAGTCTATGCTAAAGAATGTATTCCATTAAAAGACCTCTAAATTATTTCAGTAATAATTGAAGAATTTGTTGATAGATTCCATCATGGAAAAGAGGAACAAGAATATTTTCCAAGAATTAAGACAAAGTGATTTCTCAGAGGATATACGTAATTTCTAATCGAACATGAACTAGTAAGAAGAATTGCAGGATGTTTTTGCATAATCTAAAACTTGGAGAGAGTGGCCAGAAAGGCTCAATGGATCCGACCAACCTGACCTAATGTGCAGGCGGTAGGTAATAATAAACAAACCTGGGTGCGTGTGAGTTTGATTACGGCAAGGTAATAAGTTAGACTGATCTATAGGTGTAATATCATAAGAGGAAATAATCTTGCCAGTCACAGGATTAATTGTTTGGATTTTACTATTATTTGACATGCCTGTGAATTAAAATATATGCACACTAAGACTAAGACAAGTTTGTCACACCTAGTCAATCATATCAGTACAACATGGAGAATGATGGTACAAGGATTAATAATATTTGATAGACCTTTCACATCTTCTACAATCTATTTCTAACTCTATATCTACTAGGCCTTTCTAAATTAGCTCTCGTTTCTTACTCTCAGAGTGTTTTTCAGAATTAAATCTCTCCAATTCATACTTGTTCATGTCCACAAATCTAATACTTCCAGCAAGTATAGGGTGGACACGCCTTATCTCCGTAAAAATCTTCTGGCATACTTTACGATAGTCTGAGTGCCCTTGCGGAATAGTTCTCAGCTCAATCATATGACATGCCTCGCGTAAATTAAGCTTCATGAAATATGGGTATCTATATGCAAAGTTAACTACATATTGTGCTTCTTCAGGCATTTCACTTGAAATTACTTTATAGGCCTCATTACATTTATACATACAATCTTTGAAATCCTTCTCAATTCCCATATCAACAACCTCTTGAGGAATGTCAAATCCGTGTTTCGTGGAAAGCATCTGTCGTTCTAAAGTAAGAACTCTATGACGATGCAGATCTCGGAATATTCCAAAATTTGTAAACATTTCAAACGTAAGATCTACCATTTCAAATGCCCTACCAGGACGGTGCCTTCTATTAGTTCGAAATTTTGTATATGTCTGAATTATTTTGTGTCTTTCTATTGGTGGTAAAGATCGAATATATGCTGAAAGATTCTCGAGAGATTGACCTTGAGCATGCTCATATAATATTGCTGAGCTCACTTTTATCTCAGCTTCAGCATTATCTTCAAAGTTTACAAGTTTCACAAATTGTGGTTTTTCTTCTATCTTGATGTTTCTGGTATAATACTTGGAAAGTTCTAAAATAGCATCCCTTGTATTTGCAAAGTACATTTGTAAGTTACGGCCATATTCATCATTTGCTCTTTTTATAAAGGCAAAAACAATCGAACTAAGCTCTAACTGCAGCTGCGATGCAAGCGATTTTATTTCATTTAGGCCTGATGAGAACATTTTTGATAACAAGTATTCAAAAGCTCGACCATTTCCTGTTATACCTAAATTCGTAAAAGTGGATGCCGGTAAAAGTCCACGTAGGATATCAAGTGTTTTTGCTTTAATAGTTGCTTTGTATATTCTTCTTGCAGATTCAACGTCTTTCTCTAATTTCAGTTTGCTGTAAGGCATTTCGGTTTTTGATATCGAATCAAAAAAAAGAAAGCGATCGATCGGATTAATTTCTATTATAAAATCCTGCATGGGCTGCAAATTATTGCAGTAAAGGTCGAAAGCATCATCACAAGCCTGAATATACAAATCAGCATACGATGAAGACATAATGTGCTCATCCCTAAAATACTTGTATTGATCTCCTACTTTTCGATCGAATGTTACATAGCGTGAAGATTTTTCAAGGTAGGAGAGTCCAATTCTATGATCCTCGATTTTCTTGGCGGCAATGTTAGATATCCATTCCATTGCTACCTGTGCCTCCCCTAATTCTGCGACAGAATCATCTCCATATTCTAATAGTACTCTTCTATAGAATTCCTCTCCTCTGTTTGGATTCCCGGCGAATTCATCCAAGAATATACGACGCATAGTTTTATCTGTTCTAGAATACCTGGACATCAACGCTCCTCTGTCCACCTGTGCAGGGGTAATTATAGCAAAAACAGGTTTTTCAGAATTGGAAAAATGTGAACTTAAAATAAGCTTTTCCTCCTCAGAGAAATTATCGTTAAAGGTTTTGTGATGGGAGTCCAA
>JBQCDO010000383.1:0-7477 GCA_051961195.1 Nitrososphaeraceae archaeon
TAGTAAATTGAATCTATTCTAGAGGTCTACCAGTACTTTAGTAGAAAGTACTGTATTTTGCCGGCAATCTAGGAGCTGATTATTATCTTTATATTGGTTGTCTAATGTAGCAGTCATAGTATGTCTAACAAAATCAAAGCCACAAGTTTTTATAGAATTCTATTTGATCCTCGTTTTGTCGGTAGACCGTTTAAGATACTTTACTGATCGTGTTAAAGTGTTTCAGTACCTCATCTGATACTTATTATCGGTATTACTCTAACATAAACGATTTCACCATTGGCTTCTTCTGGATGAATTAATTTATAATTAGATTTCCATCATCATATGCTGTTTAGGTAGACTGACACGATTTGATGAATGGTAGACCAAAGTAGATGAGACTTGAGATTGTGATCGGCAAAACTGTTCACATCTCACCTTATGTTTTAACTATGGCCGCTATTGCAAATGTATTTAGTTTAGATATTGTTGAGACACAATCAATGGTCTGCTGGTAGACCAATATTTTGATACTGCTTTTGTACGAGTTTGGTAATTGATTTTAGTACTCAGCTAATGGTTCTAATTAGATTACTGACTAATCAAATCAGAAAGTCTATAAATTCGCACATCCCTTCAGATAGATGAGTATATCCTAATTTCCTCACATCTTTTGCTTTTTATATTGACAATATGCTTTTGCTTTCATCAAAATGATAGGACTTCAAAGCCTATTTTATATTTCGAAGATTCTTGAAATAAATTTGATCATCGTAAGGGCAAGACTAACACCACAAAGGCTTGGTCATACTCACACACTGCTTACAATTCAGAAATCAGGTTATCTCTGGACGGAGCGGTTTACATAGTACTTAATCCAACAGAGCCTGAATGACCTATACAGAAGCTTCTTTTAGATTTTACTTTGTAACTTTATAAGAATAATTATGGTAAAAACATATGATCTAATTTAGACAATGTCCAACCATGGTCATCATTTTGTATATGCAGCTGATGTTAAAGACATAGAAGCCGAAGGTAAGTGTCTCTCATTATCAATCATGAAACATCCCATTGCACTTTTTTCGTACAATTCCGAGGTTTATGCTCTAGACAATAGATGCCCTCATATGGGCTTTCCTCTTAGCCAAGGCACTCTTAAGGACGGTATCCTCACGTGTCACTGGCATCATGCACGATTTGATCTTCATAATGGAGGAACATTTGATCAGTGGGCTGGTGATGTAGAATCGTACCCAGTACAAATTCGAAATAATAGCGAGATCTGGATAGGTATACTAGGCCCAATCGAAGATAAATCGTCTACGAGAACAGCTGCTATGTCTACCACAACCACCAATAATGAAATAATGCTAGATATGGGTCTAAAAAGGAATATTTCATTAATAATAGCAAAGGCAATAATTGGATTATCCTTGCCTCCATCATACCGGAATTTCTCTAAACCTTCAATAAGAGATAATAAAGCCGTCTATGATGGTTTCAACTACTCCTTTAGAAAAGGCCTTGAATTCGGAACAAAGTACAAACAGTCTGGATGGGGAGTTGGATTAACAATCCATACTTGTATGATAAATATTGCTAAACTATATCTACACAAAAATGATAAACTGCATGCTCTTTTTCATGGTCTTTCTGCAGTGGCTCAGGATTGTGCTTCTATGTCGCCTAGGTTCACAGTTGCTCCTTTACCCAAACCTTGGCCTGACCTATTGACTCTTAAGAGATGGTTTCGTCAGTTTATAGAATCAAGAAATGCAACAGCTGCAGAACGATGTCTAGTAACAGCCATACATGCAGAAGCAAATGCAGTGCAACTGGCTGATATGCTTTTTGCAGCAGCTACAGATCACAGATTTATAGGCGGTGGACATACTTTGGATTTTACTAACAAAGCATTAGAAGCGCTAGATATCATTGGTTGGAATGATAAAGAATTAGTTGTCTCAGTATTAAGTAGCCTTGTCTCAGGATATGCCGATGCAGAGCGGATGGAAGAGTCTAGCTCATGGCGTTATCCTATAGATTTAGTTGCTATACTTGAGAACGCATTCAAAGAACTTCCAAATATCATAGAAGAAGGGAGAGCAATAAGAGATAGGATAGAACATACAAACAAGGAGAGAGAAAATAGAATTGAAATTGGCCTCATTGATACCCTCTTAGGAGATGATCCTAAGTTAATAGTTAATGTTCTACTTGATGTATTGAGACACGGAGTGTCTGGAGAGGAGCTGGCAGAGATGGTGGCATATGCAGCTGCTCTGAGAATAGATCACTTTAACACACGCAATGAATTCACAGATTGGGATGCTGCTCTTCATACTTTTACGTTTGCCAATGCTGCACATCAATGTATGAGACGTGTTTCTGCATCTGCATCTGCATCTAAGAGTAGTAAAATTCAATCTCAATATCCTGTTAATATTCAACTACATGAACTAACACGGGGCGTTTTTGATGCCGCAATGCGGATATACCTAAATAGATTTCTCAACATACCGCCAGCTCCTATACCTAAACTGAATAATACTTCTAGTACTCTCAATCATAATGAGAAACAAACTGCAGTTGAAGAAAAGCTATCAACGCTACTAGATAAACAACAGCAAGTAGATGCAGTAGCACAGTTAGTTGCCGAACATTACGTTCATAACTCTACAGGTAACAGCAATTTTTTTATGAATTTGATTGGAACATTATTGTTACGAGAGGATCGTAACTTTCATTTGATTCAAATGACGGAGGCTGCACTTAAACAATGCTCTACCATAAGTGGATCATTATCTTCTATAAATAAACACAAAATAAAGGAGTATCACTTTATATTGGCGGCAGTCCGCTATTTAGCTGCACATTCTCCGACCATGCGCTCGCAAACACATACATATCAAACTGCTGTTCAACTATCTCTAGGCCAGAACCTGTTTGAATAAAATTTGCCTAAGCTCAAGCATCAGGTGTAAATGAGACATGAATATACATTACTGTACGAGTATGTCTTGATGGATATGAAGCTAAAACTTAGTCAGCGCAATTTAAGATATGGCAATACTAATATGACAAAATAAGACTATTATAATTTTTTAATATTTCTACCATATTTTTGCAATATGATTATTGATATCACAAGTGGCATTAACACATCCCTTTTCTAGGTAATGCTAAAATATTATTAGAACGTCGCGGTTACTGCAAGATATGCCATCATGTGGGAGAACTATCGACAGAAGTCACCTTAATTATATAAAAAAAGAGTCTGTTGCTCGAACGAGCCAATGACTCAAATTAAAGCAATGGGAACTTGCAACATATGGAAAACAGGCAATAGACGCCATAACTGAAATCATTAACTCAGCCGGTATAGATCAGGTTAAAGAACATGGGCTGAAGCTTATCGAAGATATCAAGGAAAAAATTAAGTTAATTGATGTTACACAATCAGGGAAGTAATTGTAATACTCCTTCTTTCGGCTAACTTTTCTATTGTGATAAGTGAGGGCCATAAAAATGAAATGAATTACTACTCTACACAGATACCTGGGACTGCAACTTTCTTGAACAGATAAGGAGACATTATAACATTAGGAAGAACATCTAACATCTTCGATTGGAATTCTGATCTATTAAAGGCTTGTTTAAAGTCTTTTACGGATTCCCATGTGACGTAGTTAAAAAATGTGC
This sequence comes from Nitrososphaeraceae archaeon, assembly GCA_051961195.1. GTDB lineage: Archaea > Thermoproteota > Nitrososphaeria > Nitrososphaerales > Nitrososphaeraceae > JARBAU01. The sequence goes on from JBQCDO010000383.1 coordinate 3,688, forward strand.
TACTCCCACCAATACCTCTATGCAATTGAGCCGAGATAAATCCGGGTTTGCCGCTTAAATATTTCTGTTGTATCGGCAAATGTCTTTAAGAATTCATCAACATCCTCAGGTTTCACAGTAAACTTGTTTAACAGGATAACCGGACCTACGTCTTCTTCCAGTTGTGCCCTTAAAGTAACATTTTCATCCATTTCAACTATTTTTACCATGAACAATGCTGTTATTCTACTTGATGTTTGAGTCTTCGACCAACCAACCAGCCACGCTAGATTTGTCCTTTGTGGCCTATCTAGTTAACACCAATGTGCTTTGTTAGACCACTGTTTTAGTTTCATTAATTAAATAAGTTATATTCGGTACTATGCAGAAGATGTACGAGTGACTGTAGGGATGGGCCAGTGTTGCATATGCTGCATTTCATCCTTAGTTAACGATAGCCCTCTTGCTAACACCCCTGAGAGTCAACTACTTTATTTTGATTGCATAACAATAATAATAATAATAATAATAATTATGAATCCATGAATAGAGAAGATTTACTATGAAAATTGGAATATTAGGATCTGGGGATGTTGGAAGGAGATTAGCTGATGGCTTTATTGAATTGGGACACACAGTTAAAATTGGATCGCGAGATCCAAATCAAAAGAAAGTAATCGAGTGGGCAGACAAATATGATATGGAAAGAGCATCATCTGGAACATTTGCTGAAACAGCGTCATTCGGCGAGCTGAATGTACTCGCAACTTCGTGGGATGGAACAGCTGAAGCCATAAAGATGGCTAATCCTAAGAATTTTGCCGGCAAAATTGTGATCGATGTCACCAACCCCTTGGACTTTTCAAAAGGAATGCCACCGAGGCTAGCAATAGGTCATACAGACTCTGCTGGCGAGACGGTTCAACGCATGTTATCAGAGTCAAAAGTTGTAAAGGCATTCAATATCGTTGGAAACCCGCACTTTATACGTCCAGATTTCCCTGGTGGCCCGCCTACCATGTTTATATGCGGAAATGATGACCAGGCTAAAAAAACGGTCACAGATAATATCCTCATACAATTTGGTTGGGAAACAATAGATATAGGGGGAATCGAGGAAGCTAGGCTTCTAGAACCACTTGCGTCCCTGTGGATAACTCATTACTTTAGAACTGGTAACGGAAACCATGCCTTTAAGCTATTACGAAAATAAGTGTGTGTGTTATGAAATGCTACTTGTTATATCAGTATAATGATGAAACTTCTGATATAGTTGGCTTTCAGTAAGTTCTACATATCTCAAAGTGGGCAGGTGAAACCTCATCTCTTTTCTTTTCCACATTCTATTTGCAGAATTTCCTTGACTTCTTTAGAGTTATGAATAATCAAATGACTGACATATAAGCAAATGATAGTAAAGACTAAAAATTGTTATCAAGTTATTTGGATTAAGTGCTATTATGACGCTATTGGGTTCTCTAAGATAGGAATATTCGTTACTCCAATCATACAAACAGACGTGGCAGGATCAAGTATGACTACATCTATGGAAAAAATAACAATACAACCGATACTAATACACTTAACTTAGTTACCTTCTTATAGATATTTTTTAATTTTAACTAAATGTAGTGAAGTCAATATTAAACCGCTATAGAACAGACTTATTATTGCTCAGAAATGCTAGTGATTAGTTACATGATTATCCATTATGCATCCATAGAGGATGACAATCGCTCTTGTAGATGTTCAAAGTACAGTTGCAGCCTTGGTGTACAGCTGCTGTACATTATCTAATTACAAAAAAGCAAGGTTAGATAACCACTCTCTTGCTGTATTGATCTCATTCATTCTTAATTCATGCCCACTATTTTGCCAGTGCAAAGACACTTTTGCACCAGCTTTTTTAAATAAACCTATAAGGCGCTCAGTCTCTTGTTTTGGAATAATTGGATCGTGTAATCCAGAGGACATAAAAATATGCTTATTAGTAAGATCCGGCAGTACCTGTGGTAAAAGTGGAACCATGGCACGAAATAGGATAGCAGCAGAAAGGACTTCTGGGCGAAGTAGTAGCATACTAGATGCTATGTTGGCGCCATTAGAATAACCTACAGCAATCAAGTGATCCATATCAAAACCATATGTATTAGAAGCATTTTTTACAAAGTTTGCTAATTCATTGGTACGAAATTTTAAATCCTCTACATCGAAAACGCCTTCGGTTAGTCTACGAAAGAAGCGAGGCGCAACACCATTTTCTAACACCTTCCCCCTAGGACTTAATATTGCTGCTGACTGGTCTAACTCGTATGCAAGGGAAATTAAATCCTCTTCGTTTCCCCCAGTACCATGGAGTAAAAGAAAAGTGGTTGAAGATATTTTTGCCCTCGCTTTTTGTCCATCCCGTGTTCCCTTCAGGTCATCAGAATTTGTCGGATATATAAAGCGATGAATGAATCCTAGCTGAGGATTATTACTGTCGCTCATTTTGGTTTCTCCTTAGATAAATTTACTCTGGGCAGGATATTCTCCAGATCTTTACGTACAGATTCTAGCCATTGAGGTAGCATCAAGTGTGTTCCAAGTTCGTCTACTTTTTCATCTATTGTAAATCCAGGAGGATTTGTAGCTATTTCAAAAAGTATACCGCCAGGCTCACGAAAATACACTGAGTGGAAATAAATACGATCGATTATAGGTGTTGCATTCAATCCAGCTCTGATTATTTTACTGCGTAATAGCTGTTGTTGTTCATCTGTAGGCGTACGCCATGCTATATGATGTACTGTTCCTATACCCATAAACCCGGGCTGTGAATATGGTAGGCAAAGTACATCAACTATGTTGGATCCTTGGTAGACCACGCCATAATCACCACCATCTTTATTTTCTATTGCTTGGTAACGAAAGCGATTTCCATCTTGACCGATGAGCCGAAAGCCCAAATCATCTGTCAAAACACCGGCTGTGCGTTCATATCCTTCTTCAGACAATGTTACAGAATAAAAACCTCTAATAGCATATTCAATAGGAATAGGACCTTCCTTCCATACGCTAAGAGTTGCATGCTCTGCTGAATTATGGGATACAAGCTCCAATTCTAGTCCGTCCGGATCAGACAAGGTTAGTACTTCTTCACTTTCGCCAAAACGTTCTATTGGACCATGAAATTCAATTTTTTGGTTCTTTAATCGATCTATCCAATATTTCATTGAATTTATAGGAATCAAGAATGATATAGTGATCACTTGTCCGGTTCCCCTGCGTCCTTTGGGTGCATCTGCCCATGGAAAAAAAGTAAGGATTGTACCGGGGCGCCCTATCTCATCACCAAAATAGAGATGGTATGTTGTTGGATCGTCAAAGTTTACTGTTAACTTGACTAATCTAAGGCCTAATATTTGAGTATAAAAATCGATATTCTTTTGAGGATTGCTAGCTATGGCAGTAACATGATGGATGCCTAGAACACCTTTTTGATTTTCAGTCTTACTTCTATTATTACTGTTATGTAGATCTTGTGATTTCTGGCTCATTTTTTACTCCTGCATATCCTCTTTGATTGGAACGCCCTTCTCGTGCTGTGAAAAAGTAATAATCTTTGCATAATACAAACTTATCAGTATTTCTATTATACATATCGCAGCAACCTGCCAATACAAGTCCGCTGGGATTTCATGTCTGCCCCTCCAGATAATATCGTGGGCCAAGCGCTTGCCATTCTGGTCTATAATCCCTTATGGCGATGGTAATACAATCGTGCCTACTGTTCGAGTTTTCAATCTCATTTGCGATGTTTTGATTATTT
>JBQCDO010000384.1:0-4776 GCA_051961195.1 Nitrososphaeraceae archaeon
TGTACTGTCGCCAGGTTGTTTCTGAGCCAGTGAATCTATCATAAGTAATGATAATTTTAGCGTTTATTGAGCTCAGATTAATTTTGTCTTGTATGTGCATAGCTAGTTTGGTTTGTGACCGGAAATATGAGCAGACGCGCCTCCCTTAATGTCCAAGTTAGATTTTCCCAATATCGCTGATGACTTAGACGCTATTATCGCACGACCTGAAAGCGGAAATGGCGAGGGTAGAGCCGTATATAAATGGCATACGTAAGAGTGCCTTGGTTATGGAACTATCATCCATCGAGTATTTGTTACTCCTTGCATTATCGGGTCTAGTTTTAATATCTATTGTCTTTGGATTTGGCAGGGTCATAATACATATTCTGTAATCTTGATAGCTATAATCCTTTCTATGAAACAGTATTACTCTAAGCTAATCGTGTCTATCGCGTTATTTATGAACAATTTCTGATTGAGATCAATACATCACGATTAGCATTGAGAAAAATTGTACTATCGATAATCCATAATAGAAAGCGATAGCGTACTTTGCAATTAAGACACAACTAAAATTAGGTCTGGCTAGTTTAGCGCGTCTATTGATTTTTGTTTTATAATACTGAGTGGACTCGCGCAGACTGCGTACGTCTACTATCCATCATGAGATATATTTCGGGTACTGAGTAAACAAATCCTATATGAATACAATCAGTTTTCTCATCTAATAAACACTGTAACTCCCCATCTTTCAAGAGTATTTCAGCAATTCTGTTTCTTTTATTGTCTTTTATCAATATCCGATCTTGATCGATTGAGACTTTTTCCATGTATGGTCCATGTTTAGCAAACGTCTCATATCTTATCACGGTTTCTTCCATCAGACTAGTCATATATCCAGAAAAGCTAGTAATGCCTTTCAATTCGAGTTTTTTCTTATTCTTTTCATATGACTCATAGAATTTTTTGTAGACATTTTCACTTACTGTAATCGATTTAAATCCTGGTTTTGGCATATTGTATACGTACGGTAATGAATTTACCGATATAAGATTTACGCAAAGTATCTTAGCAATAATAAAGAATGCCAGACTATTATCTGAAAACTCAAATCTCGTATCCTTCACTAAATCCTATTTTTATCATGATAGGCGTAGAATCCTGGACTCTTGTTTGATAATTACTTATATGCTTATATAACTTCACCTAACATATAAGGACATATATTTTGATTTACAAATGACAGTGTAATGTGTATCATATCTAATATAATACTCTCGTCTTTACTTTTATCCTATACTAGTTCTGGACTGCTCATTCTATTCCAAAGATCTAAAACATGGCTTATGGACACGATGAATCCATACATCTTTAAAGTCCATTGTAGCTGCGATAAATAATTGGATAGTATCAGCAGAAACTTCACAATCCAGATATCTCTTGTGGCCAAGGGACCATTATCCAAGAAATCAGTGATCAGTCATATTGGATTACTGATAGTAGGTATGATATCAGATTTTTAGTAAAGGATAAAGGTATAATTGCAGTAGATGCCTACGACAAATCATTGGAACGAATTATCTTAAGGGCTATATCAGAAATTACTAACAAGCCAGCCAACTGTGTAATTTACAGTCATGCTTACTCATCATATTTGCCCTGCAAACATGTTTTCTACAGAATGCCACTTTCATGACCCGAGAAAACATGGCCGCGGAACTATATAGCTAGATCAGCAATCACAAATGCTTCCTTACTTCCACCTATTCCTATAGTAACCTTTCAAAAAATTACGCTCTGCAGATTGGAATCAAAGTTTGCAAATTGGGCTATTATTGGAGTAATTATTTACTTAAACATATTTATCTATGCTCAGCTTCAAAAAGTGCTAATGTTAGTAGATATGATTTCCAAGATGGGTCCATTTCCATATTTGGCAATAGCTAATGTTGTATCAGGTTTCAAAGCCCAGGTATAGCACTAAATAGATATAGTTTTGGCATATTTGTTGGGGGACATCTTACTAGACCTAGAACAAGAGATATGTAAAAGTACAACAGCAATCTATCTCATTTAGAAAGTACTGCTTTCAAAGTAAATCATACGTTTCTTTTGTTACTATTGCAAAGCAGATAGGAGATTTTGAAAGCCAGTTATTCCTCTATAGTAACAGTGTATAGAATACCACCTTATAAGAGATCGCAAAATTACCGCAAGGTGGATTGAGGATTGCCTACATAGAAAATACAGATCCAAAAGCGAATTCAGTTCGAATTCGAAAAAAATGGAGAATATTAAAGTTAAAGATAGCAACGTAATAGACACAGTCGATAATAGAGAGGGAAGCGTGTTACTTATCGACCATGAAATAGGGCATAAGTAATTTTTGTGATAATAATAGAGAAAGTATAGCGATAGATGCAGCAAGCTCAAGGGGGGGATTTGAAATACAAAAGTGTGAAATCTTTATTGGTAACGCAGACCCATATGAGATATTAAGGAGGAAAATATGGGACTAAGAGAAGCATTAAAGAGGCAAACGACAATGGTCATGGGCGAACAGGTTCCCTCGACCGAAAGAGTTTAAAATTCCAAAGAAGTATGATGAAAATGAGATTATGGCCAACAGCAAGTACTTGTGCTACATGATTTTTAATAAGAGCGGGATTATGGTAAGAGTGGTACCAGATATTTTCAAGAGAAATTACCGTATGGCTTTGGGTAACAGTTATTCATATCTTGAATCTCAAAATGTACTACTTGATTCTAAATTAAATATACGAGATGGCGAGGTAGCACATGTACCAACAGCTGGCCGGCGATTGACTTGTGTCATGGTGTATTCACCATGTGATATCAAGACGTCTATTACCGAGCATTAGGGGATGTAATGAGTTGAAAAGAGAAGATCATAGAAATGATTGATGATGGCAACTTTCTTAAAATATAATATACGCTACTAAGTAGTAATATTAAAGGTGGCAACATCGGGATTCACAGGATTAAACAAGATATAATAAATTGTAACCTTTATGACATATTTACCAGGTTGTAAAAACCGGTATGTCGCTTGTTCTAATCCATCAGCGGAGTGGAGTGCTTTTTTGTATACTTGCTTATTTTCACCTCCATTGGCGCTATAAATTACAAAGTCATAGTCTACATGTTCTTGATCTTTTTTTGTCTTTTCATTGATGAAATTAATTAGGAAATTCGTATCTTTTCCTAGAATTGGCTTGGTTGGTTCTCGAGTTAATTGAATACCCACATTGTTTTTCATGTTGTTGAATACGGTATTGGTAGTAATATCTTTGGACACAGATACAGTACCGCCCATTTGTGAATTTAGTGGATCAGAAAAGTGATACACACCGGCTTTCTCAAAGGTATGTGAGAAATTGGAATAAGGCCTTATAGTATCAGACTCAGAAACTAGTTTTCCTGTCGTACTTTCAGTTATTTTTATTTTGTGATCCACATTGTCTTTATTGGACCAGAATATAGTTTTACCTACATTAAGCGGGTAGTATGTTACATCATAACGTGAGTTCATTATCATTGTAATAGTGTTATCTTTTGTATCAGCCCGTACGTGCGGAAGGCCAGTAAACCAAGATATAGCAATGATGACAATAATTAGCCCCAAGACTAGTAGGGCATTATAGACTTGATGGTAACGACCGAAAACATTTGTTTCCTTCATAAAGTGAAGCCTCCTAATCAGTCATAAGTTTGCCACATGAGTAACAGAAATTGGAATAGCATGTTAAACAATAAAGAAAATATGTGCTATTTAATTTTTGGGGCCTTGGTTCAACTAATCATGTTCATACCTAAAATAGCACAATATCGAACGTCAGGGCTCCAGATTTGTAGTCTATTATCACCTGAATTCAAACTATGCCCCGGATGATCGAGCGCCCTATTTATGTTTTTTAGTAGATTTGGCGAATGAACCATAGAATAAAAAATAAAAACTATGACCTAATCTTTCTGGAGTTATCCAATACTTTTTTTGTGAATCAGAATTTAATTTTTAGTAGGCTAAAAATATACTGTTCGTTCCCCTAAGTCTATAACTACCAAGTTACTATAGTATAATATATCCTAAGTTATATAGCGCCAAGAGAATTTCGTCAGACATTTTGATTCTTTCAGTTTAATGCTCATGTGAGATGTTCACCAGCACTTTGCACCTGATGCAGCTTACTTACGGATCGGGGCAAGTACGGGCAATTATCTCTCCATTCTTCATCTGTAATCAAACTCAGAGCACTTTGTAGTGCTTCTAAAAATGGTTAGGTGGTCTTCAACTTCCTTAGATTCTTTGTAAGGCTTACATTCAGGCATATCCTCCAACATGTGGAACCTATATCCGACATGTACAGAATAGGATATTATGTCCAAATCTGATGCTCATCAAAGACTGGATAGAGCATATGAGATAACACTTCGTTAAAGGTAGAAAATTAGGCAGAGATGTCACTCGGCCAGTCTGGTTTGTGTACGAAGATAACACTCTATATTTGCTGCCAAACTACGGTTCAGATACCCACTGGTACAAGAACTTTCATAATCTAATCCTCTAATACGGCGTACCTTTTGTTTCTCTTTGGCTTTTTAGTGCTTCTATAAACCACTCAAATTCATCTAGGAATCGTTTGACCCTCTTTTCATATCTTTCATCAACTAACTTTCCATTTTCATCGAAAACCTCATGTACTCTTGATATTGGAAATGATGAAGGTATAGATGGTGCTCCTAGCTCAGCAAATATTAGCCTCATTTGCTGAG
>JBQCDO010000385.1:0-2480 GCA_051961195.1 Nitrososphaeraceae archaeon
GCTAATCTAGGCTAATCCGCATTTTCTATGTACAATTTATTTCCTATTTGATAGTGAATTTCGCTGATGAAATTGGATGTGTCTATCACAGGAGTAGATAGGTTTGCACCGCATATTGGAATGCCAAGCTGCTCTTCTGATTCGACTTGTTCGACCAGCATACAATCACTTATGCTACTATCTTTCATAGTATGTATTCTATATACAATCTACTATAAAAATGCATATTATCCCATATTGTACTTAACAAGTAAAATTCTATGAGTCTTAATAGCAACGATACCATTAATAATTAATGATCCGTAAATTTATGCTTCTGCACCTCCCTCGGAGATCATCCAAAGAGCACAAAACCCTTTAAGTTCATGCAAGATTAGAATAGAGTAGGAACGCATACTCCTGGAAGAGACATCGATATTGCATATATCTTTTGAAGTGTAAAGAAATATTTCCTTTGTAGAATATGTTTCATCTGTCCACTTATTCATCTCCTAATTGGGAAAAACCTATGAGGCTGAACAGCGTGAGTCAAGTATCTTAATTTGTGTTGACTAAACATCCTATATCCCATCACGATTAGGGCTGAAATTGTAGATGAGCAATTTGATACTTAACTTAATAATAGGTAAGAGTTTAAGATGAGATAAGATGATATGAACCCACATAATATTTCTTCGAAAAGAGCCTAATCGACTATGATAATTCGATTGTTGTATTGACAGCTATGTTTGTCTGCTAATTTACTCGATAGCAACTCACCGCATCCAAACCCAATAAAATCACTACCATCACAAACATTTACGATACCTGATGGGTTCACCTATAAGTTAGTAAATAAGACAGGTTGGCATCCATGTATCAAAGATGCAGACGTTCTTTGTAGGAAAGTATACCTCAATTATTAATTAAACAATACAAAAATATCAAATTGTACACCCTCCAGCTTTTCCTCCCGGGGATTTGCGCCACGTTCGCATTGATTGATTAATTGATTGATATATAGACATGTAGACATATCCGCAAACCTTCAAGGCCTATCGTATTGAAGTCCTGATCGTAGTGCGGATGTCTGTGACGACGATTCGGTCATGCTCGTTTTGGATTCAACAGTGTTAGGTGTTAGATTTCTCGTTTGTATAATAAAAATTCTTCTGGCTTTATTGTTCCTGTCTGTTCCATAACTGCGGAAGCATATGTTATTTGGGAGCTATAAACTTGCAATCTGTCATATATTGCATCTTCAGAGTGTATAAGATTTATGACGAAGCTGATGAGATCTTTTAATGCGGATACATTGGAGGCATCTAGATAAACTATCTGAAAGGTATCATTATTATTGCTCTTGTTCGAATGCCTGTCTCTATTGATGATGGCTATACCTTCAATGGGATTATTATTTCCGTTTAGAAGTACTTTCTTATTCTCGATGAGATCTGCTAGAGTGCTGGAATAAAGATTTAGCGGGTACCATTTCCACGATTTGACATATGTTCCTCCTGATAATTTATAGACTTCCGAATGTCTTAGATAATCGCGTATCGGTTGAATATCTTTTAGAGTAGCAACTTTGGATCCGAGTTTAGCTTTATCTACCCTTCTAGGAATATTATTAGTATTATAATAGTTCCATTTTGATATCACAATAAAACCGTTTCTCTCCATCATTAATTGTGATGCGATATTCTTTTTCGATACTATTGCGGATGCTTTATTTGCTCCTTGTTCCTGACCGTAAGCAATCATTTTGTTTATTAGCTGTGTCGCAACGTATCTACGTCTATAATTGGGATTGACTCTGATTCCTTCTAGCCAAATGTTATTTTTATTAGGACACAAAGATACGTGAGAGAGCGCTAGCACCGATGACTGTTTTTTATCGTGTAAACTATCTTCTTCCTCTACTACCAACAAAAGTCCAGCTTGATCAGAATACCACAAGTCCCAGACCTGGTCGATGTAGTCGCCCCATTCAAACGTATGAATACAAAATTTCAAAACTTCTTCTCTATCCGCTCTTGCTGCAGGCCTTATTTTCAAGATTATATTATTGTACCTTATAGCATCCATTTGTAATAGTTGTTTACGTTCTTATCCCATGTATGTCTATTAAGTTAAGTATCTGATTTATTTATCAACAGCCACGCACATACAGATTATAATAACTGATCAAAAGATTAAAGTTGACATTCGGATGATGATGTAGCAATGAAGATTTCACAACTATGTCAAATGATTCAAAATTCATTGCAAGATGGAAAATACCCTTTGGAAGAACAACATAGGCACTTTTCAAATTCATTACAAGTTATAAACAGGTCAGATTCCGACGATATGCAAAGTAATGAGATTAAAATAGAAGTCAGATACACGGTCTCTATATCTTAAGTAATTATGTCCCCAATATTGAACATTTACCAGGACTAATCGAAGCAGATGTATTAGATTCCTTCAAAATCCTGTGTAGACGATTAGGAAGAATA
>JBQCDO010000386.1:0-5064 GCA_051961195.1 Nitrososphaeraceae archaeon
CTTGGGCCTTCGAATCGTGTCAAATTTGATTCACAACCCTTTCGGCCCATAACAAACTTGTTACCTTATTTTGTCTCATGTCTGACATATGTCCACATTAAAGAGTTAGCTAGATCATAGCATAATAATCCATAAATAAAAATGTTCTATGCGCTGTGATCAATAGATTGATGATTAATATTATATGCCAAGAGAAATCCTTAAAAGAGACTGGCGCATGCAAATAGTAGGAACCCATTTTTAGCACCGATATCGTCACGCATCCCACTGGCCCCACTACGATATTAGCGTTTTTATGTAGATTTTTGGATGTAACAGGTGATAGGTAAAGGTTGGAGCAAAAATTAGATGAGGTTTCGTATCAAATTACCGGAAATTGTATCTAGATGTCGATAACTATGGGTAAGACCCAAGCAGCCGGACAGAGATAGTGTGGCCTTAACCCACATCAGGATCTCCCTAGCAACAAAGCGGCTGCTAGACCAGCTAATGCAGGAACGTGGCCATGAGACGATAGACAAGTTACTTCGTACCCTACTGTTGCAAGCTCAAGGCCAGCCTCAAACCAGTCCGTCAAAACCCGTTAATGAGGACATCATGGGACCAGACATAAGTTAGTGGATAGGATTATCAAAAGTGTAGCATCCAAATACAGATAGCAAATTTTTTGTTGTTTTTTCCCTCACGTGTCTTCCTTCTTCCCGTCCCAAAGCTTAGGTGGACCAGCATCAAATAATAATAATTATATTAATAATCCTACGCCAGCGCATCATCATAAAGGAAACAATCAACCAACAGAGATAGCAGGAGGAGAGACAACAGTAATTAAAAAGCACAAACGACTAAAAACAGATCAAGGAACAACACGATCTCCATCGTAATGGAGTAGCAGCTATATATGCTGCCACTGGATTGCACACGACTTTTGTGACCACCTAAAGGATCGCTTTGATCCTTCAACAATTAGAGGGTTCTCCTAACCTGAATTTTATATGTTGGTCTTTCCTTTTTCTCAATTTTCTAACTTAAGGAATTCGCCATAGCCGCGCATTCTTTCCTCTTTCTCCTCCTTTAGCTAGTTTGGGCCTTCAGTATCTACTTATTTGTCAGAGCTATCACGTACGTTATTAATACACTTCATTCACTTAACTCTTAGGATAGTTATGGCCATTGTCTATAGTTGTAGTAAAAGCTAGACTCTGGTCCCACTTTCCTTATTATAGAGACAGAACTCGCTATATCCACAGGTTTTGCAAGAGCTGAATTTAAAGACAAAATTTGCGTCCTGATCTTCTATGTTTATTTTTCCTACGTTATTCGTATCATCGGCTGATGAACTCAAAGGCATTGATACTAAAGAAGGATGTCGTACCATATCCGACGAGCATTTAGGACATTTGCTTTTAGCGTCATTAGGAATTGCAAAACCACTAGCAAACCTGCTTATCTTTGATGGGACAATCTTCCTGCTCTTCTTATCTTTCGCACGTTTAAAACGTCCTTGGTCTTGAGTTTTCCTTCTACTTCTTCCCATTATTGTCATTGATTAATAATATGTAAATTAACTGTTGCAATGAACATGGTTTTAGGATTTAAGAAATCATATGCTGTTCCGGATTGATTCTGAAACACTAGATGAAATCGTCCTTAACTCAATTTACCGGGTTTTGATCATTGAAATAAGGCAATACTCTTTTGCCGAAATCCTGGATAAACTTTATTTCATCTGGACTAGTGCTATGAGGATAAAGCGTTGTATAACCTGCGTTGAAGTATTCTTCTAATGGCTTGATACAATCTTCTATTGACGTAACTACTAGAGTCGATTGTTTTAACTTTTCATCTGATACTTCATCTTTTGCCTTTTGCTCGAGTTTCCTTGGATCACTTATGTCTAGATTAAATGCGTTTTCTAGGAGAGAAGATCTCCAAAATTCTGTGGACTTTAAAGCTTTATCATAATCCTCAGAATATGATATTTTTGGTTTTGCTATTTTCTCCAAAGAACCAGGATCTTTTCCTTCCTTAATTGCAGCTTTATCGAATATCTCAAATGTTTCATTTGCTTTATCTGGTTTTGCCAACGTAATTAAACCATCAGTATATTTTGCAGCTGTTTCTATTGCTTGTTCTCCAATTGCTGCCATGTATAATGGTATTTTTCCTGCGGGTGGTGTGTATAGTTTTGCGTTTTTAACTTTAAAGTATTTGCCATAAAATTCTACAAATCCATCATGATCTTCGTTATTATCTTCTCCTTTTGGTGTAGTTGTTCTTCCCTGCTTCCATAATCTGCTTATGATTCTAATAGATTCGGTAGTCCTCGCAAGTCTAATATCAGCTGATGGCCAATCAAAACCTGCTGGAACTTCATTCATAGCTTCCCCAGAACCTATACCAAGGCCTATCCTACCAGGATAAAGTACATCAAGAGATGCAAATGCTTGAGCAATGATAACAGGATTGTAGCGATAAACAGCAGATGTAACTCCTGTTGTAAAGTGCATCTTCTTAGTATGCTCAGCAGCAGCCGCCATCCAAACCCAAGTAAAATTTCCATAGCCATTGTCATGCCACCAAGGATGGAAATGGTCACTTGTCAAACAGCTATTGAAGCCGCCCCTTTCAGCCTCAGACACAAAGTTGAGCAAATCTTGCATTGAGTATTGTTCCTGAGATGCCCAATACCCTATAGTCTTATTCTTATTATTATTACTCATATTCTTGACCTTGATATGTGATCTAATGTCCCTTGCTTAGCGCATCTCTGCTTTATTTGGCTCCCATAGTGCACATATTCCATGTGATGCTATTTCGCCAGAGCTTTTATCGTTTACGTCTACTCCTTCATCTGTTACTATGGCGCAATGATTTGGTTTCATAAAGTAAATGCAATTATAACAGAAATATCCTGTATGATGATCGGAGTCTTTGAATTCTTCCATTTCCATATATCTAGCTGTTGTTTTGGATAACTTTTTGAGTTTTGTTGCTTCTTGTGGTATATTCTGAGCAGAGTCCTTTGACATACCTATATTGATCACATCTTATATTATAGAGGTTAGTATTCCAAACCCATTATACTAACTTAGAAAACCTACCTTGTGCAATTGTTTATCTATGGATGCAATAAGACACATGTAGCAAAAATAATGTCCTTATCGAGCCGCGGTCGGATTAGTATGTATAGACATATAGCGACTTACGGTATTTTGACTGACAAATTAACATATTCCTCAGGTATTAATCCGAACTTTGAAGCACGGCTATCGTGTACTGCTGCCTCTAGTAACCTATTGCTCAATGCTTTCCATCCAGCAACTATCTTGTTCTTGTCACATGCGTCACAATATTTACCTGAGACGATCATCTGGTATCTATGTGTCTTGGAGCCTAGTTCCAAATTATTGTCGTTTATCTTACGCTTATTCTGTTCTTCCACTTCTGTGTCTGCTATGTTGGAATTGGCAGCGCTACCAATATCGTTTCTAGCAGTCGTTGTAAGAACCCGCCTGTCTTGGATGTTGACAAAATTCTTGTGAAGGTTATCCATCTCACTCCCTAAATTATGCACTTTTATGTATTTATTCCCTATGTCACCTCTATTTTCTCCACTCTTCCGGTTAGTCCCTTGACACGAAGTATGAGCCGAGTTCTTTTCGCTTAGATCAGAACAGAGTGGCAAAATTGAGTCAAATTGGTTTTGCATCCACTGAATCCGAATCAAACCAACAGTTTTGTTTGGTAGTAATCCATCTCCATTTAAGACAGAAGATCCAACGTCATCTTCAGATCTGCTATTTCTTTTTCTATGATCTGTCTATCGTGCTTCTCTGAGGTGTACTTTAACAGCCTTTCACATGCGATTAATTCAGATACTATAATGTCTTTCTTGTCTAGACAAAGGCTATGGTAAGAGTCAATAAGTGCGTATGTAATTTTACGTCTATTTCTTTGAGCACATCCACATGTTTTTGCAACCATTGTAAGAGGAGACTCTGACTCTATGATATTCATTTAGTTGTGTTTCTCACCTCCCTATTATCCTTATTTGCGTAATTCCATCCTGTTAATCAAAAAAACTTACTGATCCTGGCTTACGATCATAATCAAATCTATGAATTTCGCCATCGGCGATTGGTATTCTTTCTATTTTATAATTATCACAGGAAGGACATCTGAGGGGCGCATTAAACCTGATACAAGTGGCACACCAGTAACAAGAGTCGCATGTTAAGAAATAGATTGCTTGTTTGCAGGAATTCTCATAAGTACTATCATTGTTGTTATTGTTATATCCATTTTTGTCTTCATCAATTTCTATGCCAGTTTGAAGGATACTTACAATATCCACTGCATCCTCCTCAAGAGTGATTGCTCTTTGATAAAGGATGCCCTCTCATTTAATTGAAGAAAAAAGAGACAATAAGGACACAAATACACTGTCGTAGCGTCTATCATCTCATATTATAGAATATTGTACTATATAACTTCTCTAAATTCATTCTACAAGTGTGTTAATGCATGTTAATAACATGGAATCTAAAAATTTAATTATCGTAGCGTGAGTTTAACTTCCGCACGTATTGAGACGTTGGATCAATTGTGTCAATTATTGTGTCAATTTCTGGTATCCTAATCCAAACTACCCCAGAGATAGATATGTTCTGACTGCTGAAAATGATTAACTTATGATAAACGAATCATTATTTTAGATCAAAGAAAATCAAGTTATTGGGTCAGTAATAGACAATATCATGGGCTGAAATGTTAACAATGCGCGATCTTTTTGTCTGGAATGCCATTATGCTTATTGATCATATTATTAAATATGACAGCAGAAACAAGGACAAAAACCTATAGATGGAGAACTTACATTTCTGCACCGGTCAAGTTACAATGTCATATAGCTTTGCATCGATAACAGTATTAGGATTAACGTTGCATGTTTTGATAATCCTTCATCAGAACCGTAAAGATTACTACGAAAGTTACTTTGATTGCCTTAACAGCTCCAAATCCTGCTTTTAGACGCTATGAGCGGGTGGACTAATTGCATTAAAT
>JBQCDO010000387.1:0-2294 GCA_051961195.1 Nitrososphaeraceae archaeon
CAAAAATTGCATAGATTATGCGACCGCCGTCCTGCCGTTCGTAGTCCTGCTCTCCCCTGAGCTCTTTAATTGCAGCTGTTGCAGTTGTTGGTGTCTGTGCCTTTTTTACTGCTGTCGCCGCTGTTGCCTTTGCCAACCAGTCAGTCCCCTCCATCACGCTTATGATTACGGTTTAGGCTTACCATGTCAAAGCTCCCAGTACTACTCCCACCGATATAACAAGTTTGAGGAACATCGTTCCTCTCTCCAACCGGTATCACTTTGGTACCTAGAAGATTATTCTTATACTAAGGAATGATAGTAATACTTCAGATTTTAAATTACTATCCTCAACAACCAATGCCATTCTTGCAGGGTGAAAGGCCTATACAATGGTATATGCTAGCACATACAACGAGCTAAAAACCATCGCTATGGATAGTGCAACCCTTTGTGGAAATAGGATTTATTCTGCTACATTTAATGCAGAGCCATCAAGTTATGCGGAACTTGCAGAGACAGCCAGAAAGATATTTGGGTCACTTAGGCTAACCACAACTACAGCGTCATAACTCTTTAGGCAGTTTATAAGATTGTTAATTAATAACTATATCAACGATAAAATTTGATTCCAGTTGTCATTTGAATAATTATATCTTAATGTTAGTGATGATCCCTAGTGGTTTAAGCTTGTGACAGAATTCTGCACGATATTTACTATAATACTTCTGACCTCGTGTATTTATTCAGGATATATTTCGATTGTTACGACTTGAGAAAAGCGTCTCGAATAGGATCTGGTAGAAATTCAGCAATAATACTGACAGATTCGTTCTGTGTAATATCTAAAGATTTAGATAATGATGATTTGTTTTTCCTTATTTGTTCTGTCATCTTATCAATTAGATCTTCTGACCATTCTCCAATAGTTTCATTATTATGTAATAATATCCAAGTCATCTTGAACTGACAATAATATTATCCTATGTTTAATTTCAAGTTTCTTATAATAATGGTAATATAACAACAGTTTAGTGAAAGCAAATATCGGTACCTATTTTCATACTCTTTCGTAAGGTACTTTTATCCAATGTAATTGATTGGTTTTGACTTGCTTTTTACTATTATCAATTAGAATTTTTCTTGGGAATACCAAGAAACAATGCAGCATTTGTGAAAACAAATAATCATTGAATCTTCATTATGGAAGTTACTGGATGTATTTCTGCCCAGTTACCATGTTCTTTATCAAGAACATATGACCCAGTGATATTCACATGACTTCCTATCGGCGGGATATTAATACTTTGGTGAAAGTTTTGACAGGCCGAAATAGCGTCTAGTTGAGTTACAGGGTTAACACAGATTGGCTCGACTACTAGATCACCAAACTGATTTTTTATATTAGCATTGTTTATAAGGTTTGAAAACTGAGCATCGGGCTTTATTCTTATATGGTAATCGCCATCTCTTTCAACTCTCTTGCTTTCTATTACACCTAATACAGATTTACAAGGCGAAACTACTTGCAGTCTAGTTGGGTTATAAACATGTCTCCAAAGTGTATTGTCACATCCATTACTGACTGATTTTGTTAATGAGCTTGCAAATGTAGTCTCAGATAAGTTTGCATTGTCTATTGTGTCCTTGGAGGACAAATCATTTTTCTTATCTGAGATAAATGCACCATTGTTGTTATCGTTCCCATTATCATGACTACCACTGACTTGTTCACAATCACCATCTGGACTTCTGTGATATCCATTAGGGCATCTGGATAGCTTCCCATGGGAAACTACCTGTTCACAGTCCCCGCTAGGACTCTTATGAGTGCCGTTGGGACATCTTGCAAAAACTTGGTGTAACTGTATAGTTGACGAAATAATTACGAACGTAATGGTAGAAATAGTGATGATAAATAATGATAAAATTAACCTATATCTCTGACAGTTATTCATACTCAATATGGATCTGAATCTCATATTATAATATTTTCTGTCTAATTGATTGAAAACCTAGACTATGCAATCCTTTCAACGAAAAGAGATCTAATCTGCGTCTGTCCTCAATTTTGAATTTATGCAATACTAAGATTAGTTTATGCAATATTCTCTTGGTGAAGCTTAGCTTTATGCATTTTGAGGAAGTACTAGTCTCAGTATCAAGGTGATAAGATGAACTACCAGGCCATTCAAGGGAGCATATAGATTACATATTCTAACGGTTTCACAATCGTCAATATCTCTTGAATTGCATGTCTTAAATGCAACTGCTTAATTCTCAAGGGGCCGTAATGAATTATTTATATTTTGAAT
>JBQCDO010000388.1:0-4660 GCA_051961195.1 Nitrososphaeraceae archaeon
TCATGGATAATATCAGTCAAAGCCCGTTTATTGAAAATAGGTTGGATATCGGGCTGTTATATTCCTGTCAAGACTTTCATACTTATATTTGATTAAATTTTTCATACGATATTTGAATCAGCCTTAACTGTACTCATCAACGCTTTCATATGTCCACTATATGCACTAATCCATGCAATGTTATAATCCTGCTATACTTTTATTACCGAAATGAATAGATTGTTATCATTATCATTGCTGAGTAATCTAAAATGAAATCCTCTATTCTCATTATCATAGAACACAACTGATTCATTTAAAGATCCTGTTTTCAAATTCCTTGTTAACATAAGTAATATCGTCAAATTTTACATCCTGGGTCGGTATTATTACGTCCTCTCCTATTAATTCCCTTGCGCTAGGATCTCTTTCTTGTAAGACCGAATCCACCATTGTAGGAAAGGTGGTTGGATCAGGATTTGTATTGGGTCTACTTTCAGGATCGGTATTTTTAATGCTATCATTGATACTTGTAGATATAGAATCTATCCTGCTGTTTTCTTCCACATGCAAGAAAACCTTAGCCACCTCTTTTGTCCCATATCAACTACTTCTTTCATTTCCGAAATAGTATTGTCACCAGACGAATCCAATACCTCTGGTTGAGGTGTTGTTGATAATTATGAAGATGACGCAAGCAGTGATGAAGATGATGCTATGACTGCTTCTAGTGATGATGAATTTTTCTTCCTTTTGATCCATTGTCTTAGTTTTTAAGTTCTTCTCATCTCCCAATTCTAGCCTCATATCTATATTTTGATTACTAATCTTATTATCCGTTTGATTGTCAGAACTACTTATTGAAATTGTTTAGTGGTTGGCTTGATTGGCTTGTAGTCAATAGTTTTGGAGATCCGATTGATCTTCAGATCTATATTCGGCATGGCCTTCATTGAGAATCTTACGTTAGCTCTTTCTTTACATTTCTTATCAAATCTTCGATGGTTAAGGGCTTTGGGATAAAGCATTTCACTTCATTGAGAATCTCTTTTGTTGGATTCCTTAGGCTCTCGTTATGTAATTCAGATGCTGTCAAAAAACACACCTTAACTTTATTGTCTAACTTCCTTATTTCTTTATACAATTCATATCCATTCATTTTAGGCATATTAATATCAAGTATTACCAAAGAATAGTAATTAGACTTAAAATTAGAGAGTGCCAGTAGTGGGTCAGTAAATGCATCAACCTCAAATCCTTCATCTTCTAGACCCATACTTAGGACTGAGATATTATCATACTCGTTGTCGACAAGTAATAGTCTCGTCGTCGTCGTAGCACTATTATTGTGGCTCACTACTATCATTTACAGCAATAGCAATAATAATGATACTATTGCTACTTAACGTACTCCCGTTACTGGTATCAATTATGAATTCAATTCTTCCTTTATTCGTTTTACTAACTCGTCTAGGTCAATAGGTTTTTGAATAATGCATTTTAGGTCTGAGTCTTCTTTTCCTTCTTGACGCATTGAATCTGAACTATCCTGGAATTCTTTTTTGATATCTCCATGATATACATCAAATGCTGTGATAAAACATACCTTAACTTTGGTATCTACCTTCCTTATCTCTTGATATAACTCAAATCCATTCATCTTTGGCATTTTATAGTCTATAAGAACTAGACTGTAGATGCCACTCTTAAAATCCGATAATGCTTGTAAGGGATCATTAAAAGCATCAACTTTAAAACCATTATCTTGAAGACCCATAGTATAAACCATTGTGATATCAACTTCATCGTCTACTAATAGAATTCTATTATTATCATCATCTTTTTTGTTATTATTATCGTTTTTGTTATAATTGTCCATATTACTCATGGTTCTTCTTAGTGTGTTACTTTGTCTCTTGACTTACTCAAGAATATTTTAAAGGTAAAGGTGGCTCCCATACTCCTACCATTTCCATCTAAAGAAGGATTGTTCAAAGCCCAAATCTTGCCTCCATGGGCTTCAATTATGCTCTTTGAGATAAATAATCCTAATCCGGTGCCTGCATTAGATTTTGCGACAAATTTCGTAAATAGCCTAGGCATTATTTCAGGATCTATTCCAGACCCCGTATCCTTTATGCTTACTAGAGCCTTATCTTTGTCTTGTTCTTCTTCTTTCTCAATTTCAGCTTTAATTGTTATACTACCTTGCGTAGTGAACTTGACTGCATTACCTACTAGATTAGAAATAACCTGGGTTAAACGGTTCTTATCTCCTTCTATCCGAATAATCTCATTACCTCCTTGATGGATTAACTTGACATCGCTATCAGATCTTTCAATTTCGTTTCTATAGTCGTTTACTATGTCTGATATTACTTCATTGAGGTCGAACTTTTCTAAATTGAGTCGTAATGAGCCAGTTTCGATTCGAGTAACATCCAATATATCACTTGTTAACCTTTGAAGTCTTGATGCATTTCTAGATATCGCCTCAATCATTTCATCTCTTTTTTCAGGATGTCGCTGTATTAGCTTAGAGTAACCAAGAATTGCTTGAGTAGGCGTCTTCATTTCATGGCTTGCTATATTGATAAATTCATTTTGCATTTTATCATGGATTTTCAATTGCTGGTTGGCTAGTGCAAGCTGTTTGTTAGATAGGGCAAGCTGTTGATTAGATTCTGCTAAAGAATCATTTGCTATTTTTAACTCACCTGTTCTTACTTTTACAATTGTCTCCAATCGCTTATTCCATGAAAAAACTAGAAATGCAATGATAAATGCTACTCCTCCGATTACTGTCACCATTAATATCGTAAAATATTGCTGCTGAATAATTAGAGCACGTACATCGCTTGCAACGTTATGCTGTGCACTAATATATAAAATCAGAAAATCCTTACCATTAACTGTGACAGGCTGGTATGCAATTGTATTTACTTTATCATTAATAGGAATATCTTTTGAGCCAGTATTTCCCTGCAATGAATCTCTTATCAAGTCATCTAGGAGACTCTTTGAATCAGAAGAATGTAGCGAAGACGCGAGCACAGATTGAAATTTATTGCCAAAAATGTTTTCGCCAGCATATTGCTGGGTACCAGTAGTGTAAAGAATTGTTCCTTTTCTATCGAGTAGCCCGATAGTGCTATTAAATTGCGGATATAATTGATCTTTTAAAAAATTGCCTAAGGTTCCTAGTCTAATCGAAGTAACCACTACACCTGTAAGTATGCCTCTGCCCTGGTTGTTACTGGTGCCTGTCTTGTTAAGGACTGGGTATGATATATATAATCTTGGAATTTTGTCATTTGATTCTATTAAACTGCTGTAGTATACTGTGTGAGTTTGTTTTGGAATAATAAAATATGGCCTGTAACTTAGGTCTGCTCCTTTGTATTTTTGATATGCACTTTGATTAATATTACTTATCCAATTTATTTTGCCATCTTTATTAAGCCACATGTAAAAGTCAGTAAAATCAGTTGAAGAGTTCTGTCTAGTGTTAATGACAGTATCAGCTCGTTTGTATTCATTATTGTGAATGGCAGGAGAATCAGCAAGTGTTTGTAATAGAGCACCAACAGTTTGCAACTTGTTTGTTAATATTTGTGATATGTCGTGTGCTTCAATCCTTGTGTTTGATCTTACTTCACCTGAGGCAATATCAACAATCCTGTTAGAAGTAAGAACTGAATATTGATATGAAAATATTGATACTACTAATACAACAGCAGCAACACTGGCTAGTATAATAATATTAGTTTTACCAGTATGCCATTTTTTCAAGATAAATATCTCCTTCTTTATTCATCCATCCAGTATTCCGATTAATAATAATTTTCCCGACCGCCAAACATTATTCTATCCATATGTTTTAAGAGCTCGTCATTTGTTACAGGCTTCCGAATAAAACAGTTAGCAGAAAGAGAAGAAAATATATCAGAATATGACCCATAATACATTTCTCCAGCGGTAAGAAAGCATACTTTCATCTTAACATCACGTTTCTTAATCTCTCTATAAAAAGAAAAACCACTCATTTCTGGCATCTTGATGTCAAGAATTAATAGATCGTAAAAATGAGGTTTAAAGTTCTTTAAAGCAAGGAAAGGATCCTCGTATGAATCAACAATGAAACCATTTTGTTCTAATATCTCATGCAATGCGGTATTGGTGTCAGCCTCATCATCGACTACAAGAATTCTTTTTGACATTTTGCTTATAATTTCCCTTTTAGTTTTACAATTGCTTCTTCATTTCGACATCATTATTGAATTAGATGATGTTTATTTTCTGTTATGTACTCGCAAGAGCTGACTTTAGCCGCCTATATATGCAAGCTTTTATCTTCATGTCTGGTATATCGCAAGCTGTAAAGTGCCAAGCAGTCTCGAGTCCAAATACAGCTATTATAAATCCTATTGCGGGATATATCGAATACTCAAACACAAAAGACCTTATATATTGTGCTTATTTTACTTTAGTAGACAATAATTTTGATAAATAATAAACATTCTTTATATGGTGGATGTAACAAAACAGGCCCATTGTATCAAGCTTGCAACTCTTATTCCAAGATTGGACTGAGTTGATTCATTCAATTGTGAATTAATGCTCAGTCGTATCTTAATCTCATCTATTTTAATAAGTAGGTTTGCCTGGTCCGATTAACAAG
>JBQCDO010000389.1:0-10799 GCA_051961195.1 Nitrososphaeraceae archaeon
AAGAGTTCATTTCGTTGTTTGCGGATGAGTCTCAAGCCATTTACTGGCTCTAATGGATAGTAGTTCAAAGTTTTCTCTAAATTGTGGATCATCCCATTCTTTTCGTATCCCCATAATAACATCCTTAGATCTTTCCCATTCAGTACGTAAACTTCCAAATCTATCAAAATAAAGATCTTCATTAAGGAAGCCATATTTGATTAATAATCCTGCCAGTTCAAATTTCGAAGTAAATCTTTCAAAAAGCTGGAATTCTCTGCTGCCCTGAGGGTATTTATCCTTAAATTCTTGGATTGATGATGGAATTTCGTCTTTATGCATTTTAGCCCAAAACCATTCTGCAGCCTCAAAGTCTATAGCCGTATTATACAGCTCAGCTAATCTAAGGAGTATATTAACATCATCTATTGTTGGTGTTTTTGTTTTATTTGCTTTTCTGACTCGTCTCATATTTTTTCTTTGTTTTGAAGTATTTTTTGTTAATGATACCTTAGAAACAGTTTTTTGTCGCCTAACCATACTAACACATACTTGCAATTATAGCAATTAAATATATCCAGATGGAAGAAACAAAAATGGGAAATCGATATCGTTAGTTAACATGAAGTTTAGAAAAATCTTTTAAGGCCTTTACTCACCTAGAGAAGACACTTAATATGTCGTCATTGATTCTGTCGCAGCAACAATAAGACGTCCTAAGGAAATATGCAAAGGAATTTGTGACTTGGATTGACACAGAAAAAGGTAGGCATGCAAGTCTAATACATAGAGATCATGAAAGATACTTCAAGCAGAAACTATCATCAGAAAATATTACGAAAATGAGTCTTTTTTCTTCAGCTTCTTGCTTTGGGTGAGAATCCTTATTACATGATCAGCATTCAAACCAGCAGCTTTACTTAACTTATATAATTTCACAAATGCTCATAGATCTCCTTTGGTTTGCAAATATATTGAATTAAGATCATAGAGCTGCTTTAGAGTCCAACTTTCTTTGTACAATTGGGTCACCTCCTGCTCTCTTATATCTAAGGCAATGGCTACATCAGTAGGAGAGTTACCCTCAGAAAACATTCTATATGCTTGAGAAGACTTAGAATAGGATTGTACTCCATTTGCTTTATCCAGTATACCTTTAATGTCCCGAAGTGAAACCCTAGCTTCTTTAGCTATCTGTCGGTAACTATATCCATTGTTGTATAAATCAACAACTAGCTATTCCTTTTCCTTTCTATTTGGACCAATCACGTTATATCTATTACTTATTTATGATAAACTGATCCTTAAAAAATCTGTTATCCTAAGTTTTCATATAATTACCGTTGTTACAATTTAGTTACCTCTATTATCTGTTGTTTTCCTTGTTACCAGCAATGTTTCAGTATGAACTCAAATATCGCATCTTCTAAACATCTTATTTTGTTGTGTAATATCGATTATCTCATTGTCATCAAACGTAGTAGATATGTACAACATTTATTTTTCTGAGAAATTACTTTCCGTCGTAAATTTGGTCATGATAAGATCATCTGTTTCCTGTGTACTTATTGCTTAATAATCATACATCAGAAATTAATCACACATCCAACATATCGAATTGCTACTAGTAGCGGATCACATTTTAAATATCTGGTATCTATCCCAATACGAAGCCAGACTTCATTTTTGTACTCCTGTCGTATTATTGAGAAATAGCATTGGTGCATGAGGACCAGTCGTTCTAAATTCAAACATGTTAAGCATAGAACCCGCTTTGGCATCAAAGGACTGGTCACCAATTCTTCCCAAGTTCCAATTATCCTCTATAAAACGTAGTATAGATGACTGATCCGTAATCCCATGATCAATATAGTTTACTTTTGCATAAGGTGATATTACCAATAAGGGAAGACGAGGCCCATATCCACATCGATCTTGATAGTCTCCTGCAGGTGCATGACCGCAAAGTCCATTCGGTCCAACCAATCCATCGTGTTTTGGATCATTTGATTGACTTACTATAGGAGGCATGACATGATCATACCATCCATCTGAATCGTCATAAGTGATAATCACTGCCGTACTATTCCACTGTGGTATTTCCTGCAAATGGTTCAGTGTGTTTACCAAAAACGTTTGTTCTCTCAGAGGGTCAGAAATTGCTGGATGTCCTTGTTCAGATGTGGCAGCCTTTATGAAACTAACTGATGGTAAGTTAGCATTATCCGCAGCTTCCCAGAACATACTTAGATTATATTGATGATTTGCCTGGTCAGTCTGGCCGATCGTCGCTACTGATTTGGGAGATAGATGATGAATATTGGCTGTAGAATTATAATATTGAAATGGTTCAACAAGTGGATAATAATCATGATTTTTATTAGTATTATTAAGAGGCAACAGCACACCTCCTGAAGAACTTGAGCAATGCCATTTGCCATCATCTGTTTTGACTGATGGTATGAAGCCTTCTGAAAACCATCCCCATGTAATATTTTTAGAGTTTAAGAGATCACCAATATTTCTTCCCTTCATTAAAATGACAGAATGAGTTGAATCTGAGCAATCATCAAATGCAGGATCTTTATTGCCTATCACTGTACCATCTATAATACGAGATCCGTCATTGGTATTGGTTTCATGAACCTTAGGATTAACTATTGTAGCATTGTGAGTTTGACCAGAAACAAGATTAAGATGGCCTAAAAGAGAAGGACCAAACGTAGTGCTGAAAAAATTATCACTCATTGCAAAATGCTGTGCATAATTCCATAGCGCAGTTACAGTATTGCCATCGTAGTAGCCCATAACTTGTTTGAAACAGTCTGAATCGGAGCAATTCTTTGGAGATGTATATTTCACAAACTTATCCATCAAGCCTCCATTAGTTGTATTCTGTTCGGCTGTATAATCATGATTCATATCGCGAGTTATTGCCTGAGAGCGGTCAAAACGAAATGGTTGATATTCATTTGTATTAGTGGTTATAAGTCCTGACGAATTCAGGTTGTTGACTGTTGGCGTATTGGGAGATGCATGGAAGACATGTTCATCGTCTTGTGGGTTCTTCGCATAAGGATATGTAGCAAAATAATGATCAAAGGAAATGTTTTCTTGAAATATTATGACAAGATGCTTAATTGGTGTTGCTGTTAAATTTTCCGTAGCAGAATATGCTTTTGATGCAACGGACATAATTATTGGTGAGGTAAGTAATAGTATAATAAGTGACATAATTACAATTGGAATTGTATATGTTAATGTTAATTTTATTTTTACTCGATAGGAAGGGGTCACTTCTGCATACATATATTTTTCTAAGTACTATTGATTACTCCTCTGAATCCCAACCAATAAACTAAATTTCTGTTAATTGTTTGAGTGTTCAAAAATTGTAGCTGCAACCTAAACACGTAATTATAGGAATGTCATTGAGAAAATATTTTAATGATGACTTTGTACTAGGTGGTTACCCATTTTTATTTTTTGATATTTTCCTAACTTTGGCATAAGATTTAACAAGATAGGGTATGACTCAAAACAGTCCTATACCCTAACTTCATCTATGCTAAAGTACAGAATCCATAGTATAAGTAAGACTATATATCAATATCCTTATTTTCTGTCGATAGGAATGGGTGTTGATTTTATTCTAGTAGTTACGAAAATAGCTGCCGCCAATTGTAATGCTGCTTGATTATAATTATCAGAATATTATTATTTTTATCAAAAAGAGATAATCAATAGTAAAGTGTAAGAAGACAGTCACTTCACTGTGACAATGAATTCATCGTTAAATGAAAATGTCGCACATAATAAGCAAAGAGTTCTCATCCTTGCAGGCGGAGGAGCATTAGGGGCATATCAAGCCGGTGCAGTCAAGGCACTTTGCAATATTCTCATGGAACAAGATAAGAAAAATGGAGAACAGAATAGACTTCTATTTGATGTCATCGCAGGTACTTCTATAGGTGCTATGAACGGAGCAGTATTTATACGTCAATTTTTGCAAACCGGTAGCTGGAAAGATGCAGCTAATACGCTCATTGATTTTTGGACAGATCCAGATTATGGTCTAGGTTCAAATATTGATGACAAAATAACACCACAACTACAATCATGGTTAAAAGATGAGGAATGGTATAAGGAGGCTCCAGGGGCTGCCTCAAAAGAAGCTGCTAGGAGATATTACTCCGCTAGTTACTATCCTTTCTATGGGGCACGAAATGTATATGATCGTTTACCAGATAGACCTGATTTCAAGTTCTTTGATAATACTCCTACTGACCTTATCAAATGGTTTATTCATAGTGACAAGCCGCTGCAAGATAGTATAGAGCATTTTGCTAATATTGCCAATTTTCCGGTTGCAACAGAATTTAGTAAAAATCAGCCTAGATTTCTTGTATTCAGCGTGGATGTATTAGAGGGTAAAACGGTAACATTTGATAGCTACGAAAAGGCGGATGATACTAGAAAAACTGAGTATGGTTGCTATGATAATGAATGTAAGAAATATGAGCATGTCATAAAATATTGTGGAGTAACCTTAGAACACGTTATGGCAAGTGGCACTCTACCTGAATTCTATGACTATGCAAAAGTTCCTATGCATATGCAGAAAAAGAACTGCAATTCAGAAAAAGTAGATGCATCATCTAACAAGGCTAAAAATATGAATATACGATATTTTTGGGATGGAGGATTATTAAGTAATACTCCATTTAGAGAAGTGTTACAAGCACATGAAGACTATTGGGTAAATGTACAAAAATGTGATGAAATTCCTGATTTAGAAATATATCTAATAAATTTACATCCATCAAAGATAGACGATCCCATTCCACCAATGGATCATGATGGAGTTAAAAGTAGACAAAATGATATTACATTCTGTGATAGAAGTTCTCACTATGACGAAAATATGGCACATATGATTTCAAACTATAAAGACATCGGTTCTCGACTGAAAGATCTTGCAGATAGAGCCATTTCTAATAGTAACGATCCCCAATTGCGAGAAGAATTTGAGAGCATATTGGCTATGCATACTAAAGATAGTAGAAGGGATAGCTGCAGATGTGAAGATCTTCTTAAAGGTCGGTATAATCTAAAGGTATACCGTATTGAGCGTAAAAATGATGCTGACGAGGTATCTGGTAAAACAGCTGATTTGTCCTTAAAGACCATAAGACAACTGATAGAAAAAGGAGAACGCGATGCAACTGGTATGTTTACTTAGGTGACAGATACTTTAACTTAACCAATCTGGTCACACTAACGCTAAATTAGATTAATGTACGTTATACATTATTCTATCTTTACTAATATATACCACTATTCGTTATTAGAAGAGAACTATATTTCATAATTAACAATAAATGATAACGATTGTCCAGTATAATAATCATTGAAGTACATTTGTAATGAATACTTACCGTATTTTAATGCAATCGATATTCGATCACATATCATTATGCAAATTAATTCTAACATAAAAAATAGTTAAAATGAGTCTAAGATTAGACGTAATTCCTACACTTTTCACGACACCGTGTACTGAATGCATACAGTGAATTGTAGCAGCTAGTCATGCATCTTCATATTTCCAATAAATATTGAGGAACCTAACTTCGTTATTCGTGATCACACTTGTATCAATACACCCAATTCTTTTTACTCCACTAGGACAAGGTTGATAGGGTTTTCCAAGTAACAAGAACATTAGCGAGCCTGGTTTGCATACCCTCGCGCCAGCCTCAAGTAATCTTATAGGACTGGGTAGTTCCGTGCCATACATCTTTCTGGCAGTCTTGTCATTATAAGGAGGATCAGCCATCCATCTATTAAATACTCCATTTGGGATATCATAAGTATCTGTGCGTCAGCAACATAATCTGGATTCAGACTAGGATTAATGTCAACAGTGAATGGAAGTGATGAAGATGATGACAGATTCAAGATTGACGAGAGTCCTTTACGTTAAGAGAAGAGAGTGCAGCACTAGATGTCCAGGTTCTTCCCCTGACACTACCGCTGCAAACCTCGATTCTATTATTTTCTATTCCAAAGAGATGATCAATCATTTCTTCATACTTATATGGATACCTTCCTCCGTCTCTTCCTCGCATGCTGACTTTACCAGTTATGAAGAATGGGCTATTATCCGTAATATGTAATATCCCTGTTGCTGGATAAGCATGTGTAATGATGTACTTTTCGTCGTACCTGATATGATGTGTACATTTTACTAGATTGAGTATGTTTAGATGTGATTGATTATTTCTTATCACATACTACTTGTTAAAAATAGCAATGAAATAAAATGAAATATAACTAATTATTGTGAACTTAATTTTTGGAATTTCTGAGATGGGGTTCTATATACATACTATATTAAATGACCGAAAAAATAATCTAAATCTAAAAACAATATCAATTTCAAAATATATGACAAAGAATGTAGTAACAGCTACTGCAGATCAGACTATTCAATCTATATGTATCCTAATGCATGAAAATAACATAGGAGGTGTAGTCATAGTTAGAAGAGTTGTAAATGGCTTGAAACCAATAGGAATAATTACTGAAAGGGATATAATATGCCAAATAGGAAAGGTGGAGCTTTTTTCAACTCACAGCTCTGTTAGAGAATTAATGACTGATAGTGGTTATAAAGATCTTGTAACCATAACTTCGGATACTTCACTAAGTGATGCATTATCTACTATGAATGCAAACAATATCCTGAGAATACCGATAAGTAATAATAAATACAAAATAATGATTTGAATAATTACAGATAGAGATATACTAAAGATATATCCAAGATAGTCTTGGATAAACTGCGTTACTTTTTTTATAAGATGCCATAAATTTAAAGTACTGTTAGAAGAAAAGGATGATGTAAACAAATAATATAACTATAACAGTACTTCTGGTTAGTTATGTTATCTTTGCTTCTTATATGTAGATTAAAACCTTACCATTTACGCATGTCTCCTTCAAGAAGCCCACTTCCGAGGTGTATTCCATCTATATGTTTTGACAAGTCGGCTTTATTATCAAATTTTGATTCGCAATAAGGACATACGATTCTTATAACTTGTTCGACTGTACTTCCACCATTTGGGGATTCAATTTCAGCTAATTCCAGACTCTCTGTTGGCATATTTCCGACTATGGACATGAGCGTTACAGCGCCTACTGGAGAAATGGTCTTAATATTTGGAGTTAATTTTTCATCTCGTCTTGATACGCCATCATCAGGACTTGCTTTCTCCCATGTTACCAATAATCTTCTTATGTGCTTTCTTCTCATCAAAGATATTGCTTCTTTAACTGATACTCCTTCATCAACTGCAACTACTGGGGAACTCATGATCTCCCCTATCGTAACTTTAAATGGCCCTTTATTTTCGGCGATTACGCGATACAAAATATCTCTCTCTGTAACAATACCTATAGGATTGTTCGTTGGTTGTTCTCCTTTTTCATATCCATTCTTTCTGGATTGTGTAACGAACACAGAAGATACTCCCTTATCTCGCATTACTTTTACTGCATCAATAATGAGTGTATCTTCATCCAATGTAGCAAAATCTTTTTCGGCCATAGTTCCTATTTTCTGGGTCAGAGAAGCAGAATACATACAATATGATGTATAACTAGACTCCAATTATTATGTTTTGACTTTACTCATCATTTTCTCGTCATTATGACTCTATATGGAGTATAGAAATACACAAATCGAATAAGAACCTATCCCAAAATTATCCTCCTGTAAATAAGAATGCAACAACCTAAACATACTAACGCAAAATAATTTTCTAACTTCTTTTCATATCTGACCAAAAGTTTTCTGAACCTGTTATGCCAGGAGTTAGTTCTTTCTACAACCCATCTTCTTTTAGCATGATGATGATTACTATCCTTCATTATTGATTGTTCTCCTCTATGTCGAATATGTGGTGGATATCCTTTCTTGATAACACAATCCTCAATCTCCTGAAAGTTATACCCTTTATCCAGATAAAGATTCTGTTTCTTTCTATAAATTTTGGAGAATGGTCTTTTAACTGCGACATTGTTCAGAGTGTGCATAGCTGCCTTCATATCATGCGTATTAGCCGCAGTTATAACAACAACAGATAACGGAATACCTTGTCCATCGGTCAATACATGATGACGCTTTGTTCCTAATAACTTACCTCTGTCTGTAGGATTAGGCCCAATCAGTCATTTCCCCCCTAAAGGTGCCTTTACAGATACACTATCAAGTGATTACCAGTTCCATTGAATGCCTACTAAACCATCATACACTTTTATCAGTCTACTCCACAATCCTTGAAATACCTTTGATATTGATCACTGCTGAAATCTTCTATGACACGTCGAACCTGAGCCATATACTTTTGGCAGCATCTTCCATTGACATACAGTTCTTAATACATATAGAATGCCATCCAATATCTTCCTAAATGATACTACTGTACATCCGATTGTATTATTCGGCTTTTCTGTCGAAAGGATTATCCTGATTTCATCCCATAATTCATCCGGAATTCTTTGACAGTTGGAAGATAATTGACCCTGTCGTAACCCACACATATGAACAGTGTATTCTCAAGCTATATGTCTATCTATTTTTGGGATGGGTTATTAGAGTCGCTCCTAAGATTCGTGTTATCAAGAATGAGTTTCATACCGGCCTACCATTATTATCTGTGTTTAGAGATTGAGTCTGAAACTTTGTTATTAAAATAGACAATCGTGGTTCAGGTTGAGTATATTCAAAGATCACTCCTCCGTCTTGCCATATGCCATCTTCTACTGCAAATTCACTTCCGACAGGATCTCCCTGGGTCATATGCACGTTATGTACGCCTTTATTATTTTCATAAGGTTCTCCAAAAATGTAAACTCTATTCACACTATCTAAATAATATTTCATTAATTCAATGGTATTAGTCCCACTCTCTAGCCACCACTGTGTACATGGACATCTATTCAGATCATTGGTCTCGATATTAGTTGAACTTGCCTTTGGTTTTTG
The DNA here is from genome assembly GCA_051961195.1 of Nitrososphaeraceae archaeon. Lineage (GTDB taxonomy): Archaea > Thermoproteota > Nitrososphaeria > Nitrososphaerales > Nitrososphaeraceae > JARBAU01. The sequence continues at coordinate 9,035 of JBQCDO010000389.1, forward strand.
CTCACAAACAGGATCTTGCAAACCAGGATGTCTAATAACATCAAGTGCACCAGATTCTGAATTTGAAGCAAGTGTATGAAGCCCATCGGTCGTACTTAAAATATTGGAGAAGAATTTCCTATCAGCATTTCTAAAGTCTCTGTATTTCACCTTGGCTTCACTTATTGATTTGAGGTTAATTGCGGAATCATATAATGTGTCGCTATCTGTCTTGACTTCAATATGGTAATGTGGCCATCTCCCTAGGTGATCGGGTGGATCTATGTGATGATTCGCAACAGCGCCAATTAAGACCGAATATCCTCTAGATAAGGGCATTCATTTGAAAGGTGTTACTTATTATATTTGGCTTTCGGATAAATTACGGCCACTGAAAAGAAAAATAAGTAAACGACAGCTACTTTTGGTATATTTTCTCAAAACCTGTCACTAAAACTTATATCTACAATAAAAAAAGGCTACTCGGATAAATTGAGATTCTAACGCGAGGTACATGGTCTTGAAAAAGATAACTAGTGTATATAAGCGGAACAGATTCGGAGCATAAGAACCCATTCTATAGAGTGACTGAATACCAAAAGTTGATTCTTACAAAAAAGTGCAACGATAGTCGGATCCAAAGAGGATTCCTAGCCTGGATGAGGTTCTGGATATAACAAATTCTACCACCCAATCAAAGCATAGAAAGATGCAAATTTTGACAGAGAGATATTTCATTATGATCTACGAAGTTTGACTCAAATTCCTGTATAAGATCATTAATATTTTTATGCGTAATGCATCATCAATATTAGATTAATCAAATAGGGCAATTATTATTAAAAAGGCCCTTCCTATATTTTTATCAAAAATATGCGAATAGTAAAAATGACTAATCCCTGAGTGTGAAGTGAATAACGACATTGCTAATGAAATTTGAGTACAAGAGTAGAACATTAATTAACCATCAAAAAACATGACTCAAGTAGTTAATTAACAAGTATAAAGCGTTAGTACAATTACTGTATGGTAGTATTAAAAATATCAATATAATCTTTTTTACATTCTACTGGAAACGTTTTAGAACTTATTTGACGTTGGAGCTTTTTTCCCACTTTTCAGCTTAGGATTTAACATCCCATCTAATTGGAAGTTATAAATTTTAACATATTTACAAACAGCAGGAACATCTGCTGCTTTGTTTATAAAATATAAAAAAAAGAAAATATCTTGTTCATTGATCAATTGAATCTTGAGTAGGTATTCTAGTTTACTATAGAATACAAGAAGACTATCAAAACTATCTCTGACCATTCTCTCACCATCACTAAACTCGCGAATATACTCCTTGTCAGCACTATTCTCCCTCAAAATGTATTCCAAATTTTTTACTATAATAAATTTCATTGGGCTTTTGGATTATTTGACGGTAATGTTAGCTAGATGACTCAAACATCTCCCAAACGATCTGTTTATTATTGTCATTATTAGTGTATTCTATGCTAAGGCGATTTCAAAATGGTTGAAATAACAAAAAAAGCACATTCAATAGACGGGTTTACCCATCCTTTTCCAGGTGGAAAGGTTGTTCCTTATTTAGTTATAGAAAATATAGATGGTGATGATTTGACCATAATTGATCCTTCAGTCCTTCCGCACCTTCCAATACTGGAGGAGTATATACATAATTTAGGCTTCAAGATGAAAGATATAAAGCGTATTATTTTAACTCACCTGCATATTGATCACGCACAAGCCGCTAATGAGATAAGAAATAGAACAGGTG
>JBQCDO010000390.1:0-6704 GCA_051961195.1 Nitrososphaeraceae archaeon
GGCAACTATAAATGAACCCACGCCAATTCGATATCTACAAAACCAATTTAGGGCAGTTAATACGAGCGTAAATCAAATTATATTAATAATACTTATACGAACATTAATTAATGTAAGCAAAAAAAACGGTTATCTTTGCACTGTTAGCAGCAGTTTTAACCATTCCTAATATCAAATATATTTGATCGTTTAATTTACTGAGGTACGCTAGTAATACCTAGATCGTTAATCAACTAATGTCATTCTTATCATAAAGATAACGGGGTATTTGTATGATATACTTCCATACGATTAAACATTATGAAATAAGTTGCGAATGCCCAATCAACTCAAATCAATATCTTGAGTCTTGACGGCCTCGTTGACTGATGTTTGCGATGCAAAGTCAACTCACAACTTGATGTAAATAAAGAAGACATCTGATAAGCAGAAGAGTGTTGGTGGCTGCGTGGTTGTATCTGATACTAGAGTAATGCGGGGCTTCGAGGCAATTAACGGGAGTGAAACTACAATTTATGGGAGAAACATCCAATTGTCATTACGGGAGCTTGTACCGCTGCTCTCCTGGATAAGTTTAAGACTAGAATCTATAATCTGAACTTCGGTATCACCACTCATAACCGAAAGCAGAAATTCTGGTCAAAAATGTTGTGACAAATAAATATGCGATACTCCCATCGGTTAAGAGATATTACAAATTCGATGCCATGATAATGGACCTAAAAGAATTCTACAAAGGCGAGGCGTACATTTTACGTGTTCATGATAATGGAATAACCGAGGACGTCAAGAAGTATGCTATCATAGGTCATGGAAGCCCCTATGTCGCGGCATTGTATTCGCTCCGTTATGAGTACGAATTGAGTGTAATAGAACTGGCTGTTTGTCCGCCAGCCATAACTACTGCTACCAATTGAAGGATATATGCACAGGCCCTACAAATATAACTTGATGAAATACTATACTCAAATGTGATATCCAAAACAGAATATCTTACATTCAATACCAAGACTACTCGTGCATTTGTGAATATAACCCATGAAGTTGGAAATATTGTTGAAAAAAGTAGAATTAAGGAAGGTCTATGTTTGGTAAATGCTATGCATATCACAGCTAGTGTATTTATAAATGATAATGAAAGCGGACTGCATAAAGATTATGACATATGGCTTGAAAAGTTAGCGCCACGTGATCCTACTGAACAATATAAACATAACGAAACTGGCGAGGATAACGCTGATGCTCACATGAAGCGCCAGATTATGGGACGGGAGGTTTTGGTTGCAATTACCAACGGGAGACTAGACTTTGGCCCATGGGAGCAGATATTTTATGGAGAGTTTGATGGGCAACGTAAAAAAAGAGTACTAGTAAAGGTGATTGGTGAATAATAATAGAAAACGAGGTACACGTCATATCTGATTATTGCAGCTAATAAGGATATTTGGATGATTGCGTCTAGAAAAAGCATTTAGAGGCCGTAATAATTGAGTTGCCTTCATTCTTTATCATTAAACTACATTCATCATACTTCACAATCAGATTCAACGATTGAAGAGATAAAGGATTCGAGAAGACACATGGATCCGTAATGAGCAACTTGATTATCCCTATTAAAGTAAGAGTTATTCATAATGTTCCAAATACCTTTCTAACAAACGTAGCCGAATGTAATACCACCTTAGACCTTAAACCTTAATGGTGATTTAATCTTCTTATCAACTATTATATTTATACATATCAATTTAGAGATGTTCCTCAAATCAATGACATGACATTTAGGTGTATGTCTTTGGTAAACCTGGATTTAATTTTATTTTAATCATACACTAATAATATCTAGATTTAAAGTTAATATCAATATCTCATGATGTGTCACTGGTTATTAAGTATTATTTGGACCACCCCCTATGGAAAATAATTTCTGACTTTTCTGAATGGTTCATAGGACATTCTAATTCTACGTACTGGACAAAGAAGGATTTAGAGAAGGCAGATATTTCGAAGTTGAACAATAGTTTACATTTCTAAACATACCTCAATTAAAAAAGACAAGGTGCAGACATACAAGGTAAGATGGAAGAACTAGAAGAGATAAACCAATTATTAAGAAATCGTGACAAGCTAAAGTATGATGCTATATCCCAATTATCAGATCAACTTGTAGGATTATCAACAAGATTGCAGGAAATTGATCATACCTAATTCTATAATTTATTTATTATATAAGAAAACTTTTTGCTGATAGACTCTCCCTCCCTTTACCCTAAGTGCTGCTGCTTATTTATCTTGGTTAGATTTCAGCTGTTGGAAGGGGGATTTATTCAGAAATCTAGGAGGATATAAGTGATGCAAGGCCAATTTATTCATCATACTGAAGAAGTTCTTCTTACACAAACTTCTGTTGCAATATCTAACCTAAAGTTTCCATTTCATCTGAAAGGACATCAGCTGGAGGCAGTAGATGCATGGATTTCAAGTGGCTTGCGAGGTTCTATAATATACAGCAGCGGTACTGGTAAGACAGAAATAGCATTTGAATGTGCAAGAAGAGCAGCAGACATTATCTCAGTCCCTTCTTCTTCTCCTTTTCCTACTACTGACTCTTCAATGTCTATTCTCTTATTAGTTCCACGCATAGTCTTAATTGCTCAGTATCTCAAAAGGTTGTCAAACTATGGCATACCAATTGATAAGTTAGGAGTATATTTTGGAGAACGTAAAGACAAAAGAGAAATAACAATAAGCACATATCAAAGTGTAATTTATAATCCTGATCTTATACGAAGATCAAAAATGATAATCTTTGATGAGGTACATCTTGTGAGTGACACTTCCAAGGTGCTAAGAAAGGTATTTGATATAGCTGTGGAAGACGCTAGTAAGGCCCTTTTAGGTCTTACTGCCACAATAAATGAGCAAGATTCTAGGTACAATACAATCATTACAGTTCTACCTCCTGTTAAGAAATACATGCTAAAAGAGGCTGTCAAAGACAAAAGACTAACAAAGCCAGTTGTTATTCCTATGCAAGTAAAGTTCACAGAAGAAGAGCAGAAGCTTTATGATACGTACTCTACAAAAATAAAAAATATTTCTTCACGCTTCAAAAGGTATGATGCAACCTCGATGTCGCTACTTTTAAGAAAAGGTGGTTTTGTGGGAGGACTAGCTAGAGCGTGGTTTCTAAATGTAAGAAAGAGAAGAGTCTTGTTAAGTTGTGCTGAAAACAAAATATTTGAAGCAGTAAACCTGATAGTGAAAAAACATCCAAGTCAGAAAATCATGGTCTTTAGTGAAACACTTGACTCAATTAACAAGCTGAAGGCTAGTTTGGAGGCTGAAGGAATAAGATCTATGGTAATAGACAGTACTGTTAACTCCATAAAAAGACAAAAAATCCTTTCTTCTTGGGGTAACGACTTCCATGCATTGTTATCAGTACATACTCTTGAAATAGGCTATGATGTTCCTGAAGTAGGAATAGAGATTATTTTAGCTACTACTTCGAATATGAATCAAGTGATTCAAAGAATAGGAAGAATAGTCAGAGTATATCATGGAAAGCGTAGGGCATTAATCTATGTAGTATATATCTCAGAAACTAAAGATGATGCGACCTTGCAGATATTTAGGGAGGCGATCAAACTTGGTGGAAGAACGACTATGACGGACGAAGTAGAAGGCGGAACTGGAGAAGAAGAAAAAAGGCGCACAAAGCAAGCTTATAACATACTGGAAGTAAATTCACATGAACCAGTAATTGTAGATACAGATCAAGAACAAAAATTATATCAAATCAGAAGTAGTAAAGACAGAGACAAATACTATGAGGTAAATGCACAAGCTAAAACATGTACATGTAAGGATTATAATTTTAGAGGTTTAAAATGCAAACATATCACAGCAACAGAATTAGTAAACTCCGAACCAGATGTTTCTCACTTTTTGTCTTAATGGAGATATATTCTAAAGTGAGGTTATCGCTTATCAAATATATTCAAAGATGATATGATAGATTTTATGGATTCTTAGAAAAGTCTTCAAGAAGCTACTTTATTATCCATATTCCTAACCTTGTGTATCGCAAAATGTGCGAAGTAAGGAGGCTATAAAAACTTGATTGCTGCTACACTAACTTACGAATAATATAGATATGCAAAGATAAACTCTTTTCTTAAATGACTGTCATAGTACAGGATAGTCTTGGTAGTTAGCCGTGAAATCCGTTTAAAAAAACGGCCTGTTGGAATGCCAACATATGATAATTTCGAGCTTACAGAAGCTCAGATCCCAGGTCCCAGAAAAGGTGAATTCTTGGTAAGGAACATTTGGATGTCAGTTGATCCTTATATGCGTGGCCGTATGATAGAACGGAAAAGTTATGTACCTCCATTTGAATTGGGAAAAGCACTAGAAGGTGGATGTATTGGTAAGGTAGTGGAATCGAAAAATGATCAATTTGCTGTTGGTGATTATGTCCTGGGAATGAAGGGATGGCGCGAAAATTGGATATCAGATGGTGGTGGTAGCAATAGCAGTGACGTAAGAAAGATTGATCCGAATATTGGCCCCATTCAATTATCCCTGGGAATATTTGGGATGACGGGACTCACTGCATATGTCGGTCTGTTAAAAATTGGCCAACTGAAGAAGGCAGAGACTGTTTTTGTGTCGGCTGCTTCGGGAGCAGTAGGTTCAGTACTTTGCCAGATTGCAAAAATCAATGGATGCTACGTAATAGGAAGTGCTGGCTCAAATGATAAGGTCAAATGGCTAATTAATGGGGCAGGGATAAACTACGCATTTAACTATAAGGAATTAAAGAATAGTATATCTGCAGAACTAGGAAAAGTAGGCAAGTCAGCAGATGGAATTGATCTTTACTTTGACAACGTAGGTGGAAATCATTTGGAAGCAGCGCTTGATCAAATGAAACCATTCAGTAAAATTGTACTCTGCGGAATGATTTCCCAGTATAATGAGACTTCCCCTGCGCCTGGTCCATCAAATATGTTCCTAGCTATCACAAAGCGACTCAACCTTCAGGGATTTATCGTTAGAGATCATCTCAATACGTTAAATCAGTTCTATACTGACATGTCCAAATGGGTTAATGAGGGAAAGATAAAGTGGAAGGAAACGATATTTGAAGGTCTTGAAAATGCCCCGAAAGCCTTCATAGCTCTCTTCAATGGTGAGAACTTTGGAAAGACGCTAGTGAGAATTGGTCCTAATTAATAGTCTCAGTTATTTAACTAATATTACAACAAAACGGTACCACCATCTATTACAATAGTATTCCCTGTGGCAAAAGAGAAATTATCACTTGCTACACTTGCTGCCACCTTGGCTACTTCCTCCGGCTTACCCCACCTTTTTATTGATGGTTCAGCAGCAGCCTTCTCCCTATCATCATCAGTCATTGATCCATAAGTTGCCAATGTTGATATATTTCCAAGGGCAAGAGTATATGCTCGAATGTTTTCGTTGCCATATTCACGTGCAATACACTTCGTCAGTGCTATATTTCCAGCCTTTGCTATGGTGTACGGCGAACCTTCTACATGCCCCGCGATTGCAGGAGTTGAAGAAATATTTATTATCACCCCTCCGCTCTTAATGCCATTTTTGAGCATGGAACCAATAACCGCTTTTGATAGACGAATAGAACCGTATAGATCAACTTCTATGATTTTCTCTTGTTCCTCTTCTGTTACCTCATGAAATCTTTTATACCAGATATCACGGTCAAATTGATAGCCTGCATTATTTACTAAGATATCAATCCTATTATGTTTTGACAAAATTTGCTGCATGAAATTCTGAACGCTAGAGTTGTCGGTCACATCGAGAGCTGCAGCAAATACTCTGCCATTGATTTGTTTTATTGCTTGAGTTGCTTGCTCCTTGTTTCTAGAGCAAACAATTACTATCGCACCATTATTTTCTGCAAACTCTTTCGATATCGAAAAACCGATCCCTTTCGAAGATCCCGTTACCACTACTACTTTATCTTTTAATAATTGTGTATACAATACTACCTTATATAACACATTTACAATATAAACATGGAGTAATTAAATGAGGTATAACAAACCAACTATTCTCAATGCACCTGCTATAACTTCAGATTCGGTTGAGAGAAAAATACAAAACACTGTCGAAAGATTACCCCATGAATGTTTTAATTATCTTTTCAATAGAGTAATGCCAGGATGCAAAGCCAATGTCTTAGTTATATGCGACTACATATCATCTCTAAAGTCTGAAATCAATCCATCCAATAATTATCAAAGGGATAGTATAATCTTGCTTTGTAAATTATCTGTATATTTCAAAAATAACAAAATGTATAAAGAAATGACACGGGAAGACTTGTTATCATTTCTTGATAGTTTTCGTAAAGTTGAAGCTGTGGATCCATTACATAAATGGATTGGAACGCATAACCTTTATAGAATTCATCTTATGCGTTTTTTTAAGTGGTTGTACTTTCCGAATATTGAATACAAGCAAAGACCAAAACCTGACGTTATAAAAAATATTTATCAATTAAAAAGAAAGGAGAAATCGACTTACAAGCCAACTGACTTGTGGACAGTAGAAGACGACTCATTATTCTTAAAATATTGTCCTAATCCACGTGACAGATGCTATCATGCCATGTCTAGAGATTCAGCAGCAAGACCTCATGAACTCTT
>JBQCDO010000391.1:0-10369 GCA_051961195.1 Nitrososphaeraceae archaeon
ACTCCCAACCAAAAACTTCCTTGTAGAATTTTATTGCTCTTTCCGGCTTATCTGCCACTATTTCAAAATGAATTACTCTTGGCACAACTATAAAGACCTGGTAGTCAATTATTTAAGTTTGATGATCGAACGTGGTCTCATATTAACCAGAAAGTTTGGAGTAGATATTCAATGATTCGCGAATATTGTCTCACGGAGAAAGAGAAACAATAGTTATCTATGTGGAGAGTAATGGATATACAAACAAAATATTTTGGTCGTACTAGAGAGAAAAAATTAGTGAAGATAATTGGAAGATGATCGCTTTAGGTGTATTAAAGATGGAAGTTTAGTAATCTCTAGTATTCGATATTTATAAATAATGACATATTGGATTAAGAGAGATAAAGTCTCATATACTATAAATAGTTGCTTTTCCATAATAAGAAACATCTTTTAGTACTAAGGAGAAAACGACAATAAATAAGTACTCTTACCAACAAGGCTTAGAGTTGCACGATAATATTGCGTAGGTATAATCCAGCTGATCTGGATGCAATCGAATACTTGATCAGCAGCAATTTAGTTGGCTCCACCATCTCCAGTTGGAGATGTTGTACTGAAATAGAAATATTAATTAATTAATTCTTGATATTTATCCATCTTGTATTAAAATTTTCTGTGATGCCTATATGTTATCCTTGATAATTACTTTTGTTCCATCTTTAATTTGAGTCAATATCTGATCTTTGCCAGAATCTATAATTCTCCCTACAATATTCACAGCAGAGTACGCCAGTATCATTCCGTTCTTACTTATAGGGGTTGGTCCAAAGAATAAACATAATGCTTTGCCTTCGGGCCAATAAGCAACATCTAATTTATTAACTTCGATCTTTGCACTGTCTTCTAGTCCTATAGATATCATAGTTCGATCAGTATAGAGTTCATCTCCCCATCTATTTATATTAACTTCAATTGGTAGATTCTCAAATATTGCTTTGAAGGTCTTTGGCGCAAGAGAATCATCTAATTCTATTCTAATCACTTTATCGTCGAGATCTGGGAATACAACAGCAATAATCTTCTTCATAACTATATACTGGTAAAGAGATGTAATTGTACTCAAATATATCTTATGTCCATATAACTAATGTCTGTATCTAGCACTGATAACCAAAAATGTTGAATAGTAATAATACTTCAACACATATATGTGACAGTATCTTACTCGGATGGATACACTTCTACTATCAGAATTGCATTTATAAATGAAATCTAGATTATGACATATGTTTACACGTCGTGGTTAGTTAATCCTTTCTCCTTCTTGATTCCAACCACTAAGATCAACCTCAATGAATATTGATTCATTTTTCTTAGCAGCGACAACCCAGCTTTTTAGTTCTAGTTCCCAATTGATTTCATTTTCATCATCTATTATCTGATCATACGCATCTACAAACCTTGTAAATGATTCATCAACTTTTGTGATAGCCATAAAACTCTCATCTTTCTCTAAACCAATAGCGAATTCATTTCTGTTTTGATTAGTATAGATGCAAATTAGTGGTTTTCGAATATGAGATTGATTTCTATGATTTGACTTCATTATTATTCCCTTTTTGTAACTGTTACTTTATTACTTCTATAGACCAAAATAAAGCTATCATCTCTTCTCTTAGCACCATCCGATATGTAGATCTTTTTGAGATACATTTCTAGAAACATCACATTACACGAGCGATCGGTAGTTTACGTTATGCTGAAAGATCTGAAAACAAACTGGTCATGTCTTCGTAGTTAAAGTTCAAAAGTCTACAATTATTATTTACTAAGAAAACTATGAATATATTATTATAAAAATACAATTCTAAAACTCATAGGAAACAGGTCTAATTGTTTGTCCTCAAGCGAAAGGCCAGAAATGTATGAGGAAATGTATAATGAGCTTAGTTGAAAACATCAAATAGTGCCGTAGTATCCGTCATCATATTTGCAGTACAACATCTGCTGCTCCGGAGGATGTTATTCAGCATGACAAGGACATTTCTATACTATCAATCTAGCCTATTCCAAATGGTTAAGTTATTATTCTCAAGTTTTGACTTTCGAAATTGATTCTATTTTTACAGGATTCCTAATGTTTACAGTAAAGAATTAGTCAATGAAGACAAGACTACAGACAATTTAGATTAGCTGTTAAACTTCCAAAAATCACAACTCATAAAGATTAAAATGTTAAAAAAAATAAAAAAAAGAGCTGAAATTATTCTTTCTTTCTTCTATAGTTTATCTTGAAGGAAAAGTTTTAGCATTATTAATACAGCTATCATTCTCGATGGATATGGTCGAAGAATGGACAACCTATTAGTTTACTACCAAAATTAATAATAAAATAATTATGTTATCTAAAATGGCGTTAACACACTTCGATGGGCTTTACTAAGTAAAGGAACAGTCATATTTTGACAAATCGGTCACATGAATTGAGCGTAAATCAGATTGATTCTTTTAGCTCGAGGGTGGTCAGAGTCCGCCAAGGTGGCTTACAGATCACTAGTTACATGATATAAAAGTACAAAATTAAGACAGAATAATCATTATCGCTAGTGATTTGTGATTTCTTTTCCTTTGAATAGAAAAGGATTATCCAAATAATAGAAAACATTTATCAGAGATAGTAATAGAATGGTCTTTTAGGAATGGTAAATAATAATTATGATGAAAGCCGCAAGGATCATTAAACCAAAGGAATCGTTAGAAATACAAGATATTGAGATACCTAACCCCAAAGGGTCACAAGTCCTTGTTAAGATCCAGTCTTCTGGCGTATGTCATAGTGACATACACCTCTGGCAAGGCGGATATGAAGGTCCAGGAGGACAATTCTTAAAGACAACTGATAGAGGAGTAACTTATCCATTAACACCTGGACACGAAGTATCTGGAATAGTAGAAAATATTGGCGAGGAAGTACAACAACAAGGAAGGATACTTAAAAAAGATAAGGTTCTTGTGTATCCTTGGATAGGCGAAGGACTTTGTCCTGCATGCAGACTAGGGGAAGAGAATCTATGTGACAATCCAAGATCATTAGGAATTTACAAAGATGGTGGATATGCTGAATATATTTTGATACCAAGTTACAGATATCTTGTAAAGTTACCGGAGCATATTGACATGGATGTAGCAGCAACTTTATCGTGTTCTGCACTCACAGCATATGGTGCAGTTAAGAATGCTGATATGAAGCCCTACGATAATGTAGTTATTGTAGGAGCTGGCGGACTAGGTTTAATGGCTATGCAGCTGGCTAAAGCAGTATCTGGAGCAAAGATTATTGCTTTAGATTTAGACGATAAAAAGCTTAAAGTAGCAAAAGACAATGGTGCAGATGAGATAATCAATACTAATAAAGAGACTGATATTACCAAATCTGTAATGGAATTGACTAATAATATGGGTGCAGATGCAGTTGTTGATTTTGTAAATGCGTCAAAAACCGTGGATGCAGATATGAAATTTCTAAGAAGACGGGCTAAAGTTGTACTCGTAGGTCTTTTTGGAGGCGAACTAAGACTAAACTTGGTAACAATGCCAACAAGGGCATATAGACTAATTGGCTCCTATACCGGAACTTTAGCCGATATGACTGAATTGATATCGTTGGCAGATAGAGAAATAATTAAACCGGTAATATCTGATAGGTTTAAACTTAACCAAGCCACAGAAGCATTGTCTAAGTTAAAAGAGGGTAAAATTATTGGAAGGGGGGTCTTAAATCCGTGAGATCTACTAACAAAAATGTGCATAATAATGATAACAAAGAAGAAATACAGAATAATAGAAAATCAAAACTACAGACAATAAATCCTACAACAGAACAAGTTCTCAAAGAATATGAAATAATGAGCAAAGAACAGATAGACGACTCAATAAAACAAGCAAGAAATGCATTCTCAGAATGGAAGAGAAATATTGATAAAAGATCAGATTTTTTATATGCATTTGCAAAAGAGCTTAGAAAGAATAAAGAAAAACTTGCTAAAACAGCTACAGAGGAGATGGGAAAAGCAATAAAGGAATCAAGATCAGAAATAGAAAAATGTGCATGGGTAATAGAATATTATGCGGATAATGGAAAAATTTTTTCAACCGCCGAAGTTGTTAATACAGATGCAAGAAAAAGTACCATATCATTTGAACCCATTGGAGTCATAGGTAGCATAATGCCATGGAATTTTCCTTATTGGCAGGGAATAAGGTTTGCAGCTCCGTCATTGATGGTTGGAAATACTATTGTACTAAAACCAGCTAGTGCTACAATGCAATGTGGAATTGAGATTGAGAACACTTTTCATAAGGCTGGAGTACCAGAAGGTGTTTTTCAAACGTTAACGGGAGACTCAACTATTGCAGAGACTCTTATCGATTCTAGTGGTATTAATGCCGTAACGTTTACAGGCAGCGTACCTATTGGCGCAAAAGTTGCACAGAGAGCCACGTCACAACTAAAGAAGACTGTACTTGAGCTAGGAGGGAGCGATCCGTTCATAGTATGCGAGGATGCAGATATTGAAAAAACTACAACTGGTGCGGTTAAAGGGAGATTCATTAATTGTGGACAGAGCTGCATAGCATCTAAAAGGTTTATTGTAGATAAAAGAATAGCAGACCAGTTTACTGAGAAGTTTGTTCAGAAGGCTGAAAAAATTAGAGTGGATAATCCATTACTTGAGGATACAGATATGGGGCCGGTTGTTAATGCTAAATCTCTTGAGAATATAGATAGGATTGTAAAGGCATCTATAAAAGAAGGAGCGGAATTGCTTACAGGTGGAGAGAAAGTAAAAGATAAAGGATATTTTTATCGTCCAACTATTCTCAAGAAGGTATTACCTAAAATGGAAATAGTACAAGAAGAAGTATTTGGGCCGGTTGCACCAATAATTGTCACTAATGATGAAAAGGAAGCTATAAAGGTTGCAAATGATTCCAAATTTGGCCTTGGTGCAAGTATATGGACACAAGATCTTGAAAAGGCAGAAAAATTATCTGCGATGATGGAATCTGGGATCGTCACCGTAAATAATATGGTAGTATCTGATCCAAGAGTTCCATTCGGCGGCGTCAAGAAAAGTGGATTTGGTAGAGAATTATCAAGATATGGTATGCTGGAATTTGTAAATATAAAATCAATTCGACTTTACGACCAACTTCTCTATAATCATCATGTAGAATAAAAATAATCAATAAAAGTAGACGAATACTAAAAATAAATAAATAAATGTTCAAAATGGTAACGAAAATAGCAACAAAACTTTCAGAGATAACAACGCTAATAAAGATAAATTGTCATCATTAGCATTAGCAGAGAACAACAAAAGAATTGAGAATGTATTAATACTTCAAGGTGGCGGATCTTTGGGAGCCTTTGGGTGCGGAGTCTACAAGGAACTTACAAAGAATAACATACATCTTGATATTATTGCAGGTACTTCAATCGGTGGAATAAATGCTGCAATTATGGTAGGTAGCAAAGACGAGAAACATCCGGAGCAACTCTTAGAACAGTTCTGGCTCGAATTAGCTGACAGCTATATAGATTTAGACAAAACAGCCCTTCCTCATCCCTCTGATTCAATATTCCAACTTATAGAACAGTTTATGCCATTTAGAAGTTACTACTATGATGACCTCAGACTATTATCACAACAAGAAATCCATTTGACAAATGCAAATGAATATGAGCGTAGAATTAAACAGCTAAAGGCATTTTATAGCTCTGCTATATTTGGAAACGATAAAATGTTCAGGCCAAGATGGATGCATAATAATGCATTAGCTGATCCAGAGTACTTTACACCTATAAAATGGACGTATATGTATGATCACTCACCCCTAGCAAAAACTCTTGAAAAATATATCGATTTTGATAAATTAAGGCCCAAGGGAAATCCAAATACGCGTTTGATCTTAACTGCAGTGAATATTTTAACTGCAGAGTCTCTAACATTTGATAGTTATAAGCAACAAATAACTCCAAAACATATCCTCGCAACATCCGCTTATCCTTTGTATAACTTTCCATGGATAGAAGTACAAGATGGTATATTCGCGTGGGATGGTGGCTTATTAAGCAACACTCCTCTAAGAGAGGTACTAGACGTATCACCGATAAATGATAAAATAATATTTTTGGTAGAAAATTATCCCAAAAAGGTTGATGCATTACCAAAGAACTTGCCAGAGGTTCATCACAGGGCAAGAGACATTATCTTTTCAGATAAGACTGAACACAATATTACATTATCTAAAATAATAACACAATATCTTAGGTATATAGATGAATTATATCGAATAATCGAAGAACACATCGAACCAGCAAAAATAGATAAACAACAACTAAAAAGAATCCGTCTGAAGTACAAAAGATATAAACAAGAGCATGGAGCTGAAATAAAAGAGATCTTTTACATAACACGCAAGGAGCCATTTCCTCACATGTACGAAAATGCAGATTTCTCGCCGGAGACAATCAGGAATGAAATCAAAGAAGGTGAAATGAAAGCACTACAAGCAATAAAAAATACGAACAAAATTAACTTGTAGAGTGAAAGCTTTGTAACTAGATACTACAAAATCCCATGTTGTCTCAATGTCGAGTTTGAATCGAACTATTATAGGATTGAGAGGCAGTCGGCGCACCCGCTGTGACCCTAACATGATTCGTTTGAATCGAATATTATAGGATTGAGAGATGGGGGTAAAGACACCTCATTCGGTATAGTATATGTTTGAATCGAACTATTATAGGATTGAGAGGAAGCATTGCTTTATGCAGTAAAGACTCAAGACCAGTGTTTGAATCGAACTATATTGACAATAATTCACTTATTCCTAAAGAGGAATGGTCTTAATACTTGATACGTTGGATACATATTACGCACAATAATATTCTCTTAATGACAACAAAGAGTATAGATTTGTCTGATATTTCTATCCTACGTGTCTAATGTGTCATATGTGTGGTCCTAAACCATCACATATTTGAAAAATAATCCCTTTCAATATCTGCAAATCGACTATAAACGGTGGCAATTATTGCATTTCACTATATTAATAAATTTAGTTATATGTGTTTGAAGTAACTGGTCATCATATTGCAACTATTAAGTTGCCACTTCTATTATAACATCCACATGATTTGTCTATACGAAGATGAAATATTTACATGAATGTTAAAATAATCCTCAGCTGAGGATTATAATAGTACAATAGTACAATACTGAAACCTCTTACGTGGAACAACTTATATTAATTGCATGTATTGTCTTCTAGCAAAACCTTATGTTTTCTTTTAATATGCCCGCGACCCCCCTCTTGTATATTTTTCACTCAGCCAATGCTTCTGCAACTAAGATTCTCCTTCTCGTGCTTGCACCGAGTTGAGTTTTATTTGTATATTATAGATTTTACAATTACCGCTCAATATTAGAGGCCTTATTGGAGCAAAAGGAGGCTTTGGTATTAATCCTAATTGAGGTGAAGGCAGTTGTTGAACCTGTGAAGAATTTGTCTATGGTTTAGCAACTAAGATAACATTCAGATCCATCATCTTGCCATTCCTATTTATGGCTCTACAATATCTCTAACGGATTTATGCAATTCAACGTACGTTGTAATTTCATCCATATCTTTTACAACATGACCATCAATTGCTGGTTATAGTATCACCAATATGCGTAAAAAGACCAGTAGTATTTTGAGCTGCTTCTTTAGGGCCTGCTATGTATACAAGGGGCTTCCAAGTTGAACCGAACCTACTACTCCTTTGTGATTTTGTTGGTAAACCTACATTCTGAGTGTTATCGGGTATTAATCTAACTCCAGAAATCCAAACCAAGGATGAGCATAAGTTCCTTTATCTATGAGTATTTGCACTTCCTTAGCAATGGTATTGATGGAATTACAAATCTTACTCTAGAGAATTGTCCAGCCTGACTGAATATAGCTACATTCATTCCAACTACCTGTCCTTTCATATTTAGTAATGGTCCATCAGAATTACTAGGATTAATTTTACATCGATCTGGATTACATCCAGCATAGTGAAACCGGCCTCTGGATTGGTAATAAACGACCTTCTTTGGTTAGGCACGGTAGGGCAGGAGTACAGGAATTTGATGAACAGTCGAAAAGATTATTGAGCGATTTCAAACTGGAAAATAAATTATGGCAGTTCATAAAGGTTAACTGTAACGTAATTTTCAAAGTAAAGATTGGATATATCGTTGTGTGGGCGAAATGGTGAAAGAGGATTTTATTACAGGAGCGGAAGCGGCAAAATAGTACGTCATTAACGAAATGAAGGTAACCAATGTCATAAGTAGCCTAATCCACGATCTGAACATGTAGAGAACGTATGTACTTCAGATATGGACAGTCCATTGTTCCGTCATATTGAAATGACAGAGCGAGAGTGACTCCCATCACCGTCCATCCTTTGAAGTTGTTTCCGCGTTTCAATTCGTGATATATACATATATTCTCGAAAGATCCCTGAACTAAAATTAGAACATAGATTTTGAACTGATGTTACTAGCCCAGGGTAATTCCCCATATTATATTGTAGATCCTCAAAATACCATTTTACTCTCGTATACTCTTGTTTAGTGAGCGTGACCGATCCCGAAGATAATGTCATCATATGTTGAGTGCAGGTCTAAGTGCATCCATAAACCATTATGATATTAATTGTCTATTATCAGCTATAAATTGGTAAACATCTATCTTGTAGATAAGTTTTGGCATAATCTGTCCTTGATCTTAATCAAAGCTACTACCATGTTGTCTAAGTACGTAGTATGGAATAGAATGAAAAAAAGTGGTCGCATGGAGAGTTGGGAGCCTGGTGACCTATCCAACCCTTCTTTTTGATTATCTATTGTCAATACTACCTACCTTACCTTTCTCTTTTCTCTTCCTCGTCCTTAGCCAAAAACTCGATCATTTCTGAGCCCAGAGGACCATATAATAGGCTGTCTTTCCATCCAATCTTAATATTGGCATGTTTATCTTACCAGTAGCAATACTCCTGCCTAAACAGTGAATGCCTTTTTACTACAGGATCCGATTGTGTCAAACCATATCGTCACATTTTCCAAAAAAATTTCGTTCGCCTACCGGATAGAACTCTGATACCTTCCGATCATGGCCGCATACAAGTTTCATATCTATATATTTGATATCATTAAGCTCGAACTCAGTATGCATGAACAGAACATGTCGCGGAATTCAAGGTCGGCGCCTTTTCCAGGATCTATAGTACTGGTAAAGGTACCAGAAACCCCGACAACCTACTATTAATCTTCTTCTCAAGATGCCTTATAGCAACATCAGATACATTATATCTATCTAGGAATGATATTGCCATCGCCCCACTTTGATGAAAGCCAATATGAAATCTACCGATATAATTCCTCATCTTCACTATGAAAAGATAGAAAGCAACAGAAATAAGTTATTACAATTTACGAAGCAACGGTTGTATAGTTCTATCTACTAATATATAGTATATATCAGCACCACGAATTATGTCTAGAATACTCGAATTTAGTAGTTAGTTTCAAGTTAAACACCATAAATTAGGGAAACAGCATTAGCTCAGGGTAGTTATTGATTCGTAGCGCAGGAATTTTATATTGACATCATACTTGTTCCAAGATATTCTACGTGGGTTCCTGTTCAAATCTATTTAAATGATTGTGTTTGGGACTAAATAAAGTGTCCAGAAAAAATACAAGAGCTAAAAAAAGATTCTTTGTATGTCTTACAGGAATGCCTGGGGCTGGCAAATCCTCAGTTGCAGATTCACTTAAAGAAAGAGGATTTTACGTAATATCTATGGGTGATGTTGTACGAGAAGAGGCCAGATTACAAAATATGGAGCTCACAGATAACAACTTGGGCAATATAATGTTAAAACTAAGAAAGGAAATGGGACCGGGCGCAATATCTCATCTTATCGTAAAGAAGACGAGGTGTGAAGATAACACCTTGAGTAAAATTGTTATCATTGACGGTATTCGAAGTATTCATGAAGTTGAGATATTAAAGGATATTGGTAATGTTAAATTACTAGCTATCCATGCATCAGCAGATACAAGATTTAAACACATTAAACAGAGGGCAAGACTAGACAAACCTTTGAATGAGGAAGATTTTGTCGTACGAGATAAGCGCGAATTGACAGTAGGTATCAGTGAAGCGATTGCTTTATCTGATGAATCTATATCTAATAACAATTTAACAATAGAGGAATTGAAAGAAAAGGCATATGAAATAATCCAGAAATGGATTAATATGAATAATGCTGAACAATAAC
>JBQCDO010000392.1:0-5699 GCA_051961195.1 Nitrososphaeraceae archaeon
AGAAAATTCATTCCTCTTTATAATCTTTTCGAGTTCTTTATATTTAGTAAAAAGACTCACTTTTTTTTAAAAAGACACATGGCAAAGATTCTGTGGAAGAACGGCCATAGCATTCGTAGCTATACTCTACAGAGAATTATATCAGATGCGTCGACGACTCTGTGAGTATATTTTCCGCCGTTGCAGTCAGCTAGTATCTTGAACTTGCCTCTTCCTATATGCACAATCTTTGCCTCTACTTTAGCATCATCTATAAATAGAATACATAAGCAAGAATACATCTCTTCATGCTTATTTCTGAAAGTGATGCCCAAATTATTCTGAAATATGCTAGCACTATAATAATTGTAAATTCCAATTATTCTAGCACGGATCTTGGTTGCCAGATGATCTCCTTCAATTCTTCCTAGTCTGGGCACGCCCCTAAGAAAATAGAACGATTGTTTTAGCAATATGACCTAATAGACACTTGATATACTTAAAGTTTATTTTCAGATACTTAACCAAATGGAAAGCATATAATAGAATAAAATAACATATGTAAAGGGGGTCAGGATCGATAACAGGGATTCTTTTCAAATGTGAACGGTAACTTAGTCCCTGAAGATTGAATAGGTAATTTAGAGTGAAGCTTCATAAGCTTGCGAGACCGGCTTTTTCCTATAGTGGTAGTTACTGAGAACCCACATCAAATGGTTATTGGTAAAGGTATAGAATTTCAGTTAAACACAATCTACTAGCGCGAAATACAATGATGCCTGAATTCTGAATAAGAGAAATTTCTTTAGAGACAAAATTAGTTCATTTCCCAAATTTAATACATGGTATTGAATGAGGTTAGACAATTCCAGTAGATAAGGAAACACGAAGTATATGGTTCTATTTCAAGAATTAATCCCAGGCTTCTATCGATAACACATAATAAATCACTAACGATTCTTTTTTATTTCTAAACTTTGTTATCTGACATCGCTATCCATGAAAGAGCTAACGTAACTTATGTATCAGAAAAAGGTTGCCGTTAGATGATTAGACGCATGATCCTTAAATTTGAGGTTAATTCTTTCTATCAAAAGTGCGAAGGCTACAAGGCTTACGATCAAGGTTTATCTTGTAATTCGTTTTAATTTCCAATTTGATGTTATCGTACAATTATCTTACGATGGAGACTTTTGCTCAATCATCTCCTTATATGCGGCAAGTAATAGAAGATTCGGTCGGTGATATTAAGAGTCCTTTTACAAAAAACACAACGGGAAAGCCGGTTACCTACATTAGTACTACTTCGTCATGTCTAAAGAATAATTCTGCATCTCTAGATATAGAATCCACTAGCTTTCGAAGTGATGGAAATACTTAGGAGCATGATATGGCTGAAGCGCCCCTACGTTGAATCTCTAAAACCGGAAATTGCCAAAAACAGTAAGCATGTTGAATACACATTGTATTTGTCCATAAACTCAATTTATCACATAGGTGTGGATTATCTGATTCGACCTTTTTGGAACAATACTTCGAATTCTGGGACATATCGGATCATAGAAAAATTCCCGTTCCATGAGAAAATATTATCATCTATTAATAGTCCAAAAGGAGTTTGCAGTCGCGGAACAAATTACATCAATTTCGATTTTGACTTGGGATTAGCAGATCATCCTAGCCAATTATTCTTTGTGTCTGGCACCACATATTTTATGAATTTAGCAGAGCCAACAGGTAAAAAGCCTTCTACATCACTTGAGTGCGGCTTATTAGATATGACTAATCTAGTCGCCGCTCCTCCACTCAAATTCAGTATTTCTTTTTCGCCCAGCGCATTAGAGCTCAGACCCAGTTTCTGGCTGGATAATGATGATAAGAGCATCCAATTGAAAATACAATCTAGAACGAATCTTGATTCTGCATTATTTGTACTGCCCAGTAACAAGACTAGCGGCATACAAACAAGCTTGAATTCCTCGAACTATCATTACTTCCAGAAGATACTTCGTCTACGACCTTAAAGGTTAAAGCATCAGGAGTTCAACTACGACAATCATATCAGGTGTCCTGTTCTGTTCCTATAGTCAAGAACATAGCCTTTCCTCAATATTTTACTGTCCATATTAGACAAAAATATATTTTTGACAGCAACAAGATTGCAGCAACAATATTTAGCGTGACGATGCTGTAACCAATGGGAATCCTTGATTATCTCGAGATGACTGCTAACTGGCTATCCCCCATAAACTCAATAGGGACATTCATACCTGCGACAGGGGTTGTTATGGTACCATTTATCATAAGAAGATATTCAAAGAAAAAGCCTGAAAATCATCAAACCTGAAGCTACGGGTTGCACAAACTGGATTTTGGAACGTGCCCTAGAACAAAAAAATAATATTATTTAAGATCTACCGGAACCAGTTAGTATAGTGAGATCATTTGCAAAATCCATCTAGATCATAGTAATTATTATATTCACCCACGTAGGATACTGCCGGTAATAAAGAACAACAAAATATAATGTAATAAAATATATGAAAAGTATGAATCAGCTTTTAGTTGGCAATATTACAGCTTCCTTTAGGACCGCGGCTAACACCATTTTAGCAACAGAGACAACGTAATCTATATTTACAAAGCATATATCGTCCGTAACACTATGGTAATGTGTATTCTCAACCGTTGCCCCTCCATCATAGCATCCTATAGTAACGTATCCAAGTGCTTCAAAAGGCATGTAATCGCTATCGTATATAGGTCCAGATACGACATCGAGGTCAGTGTAATCTAGAGCCATTTGTTCCATCACATCTGCAAAAGCTATGGAATCTTTATCATTGGTTGTAACTTTGTTGCCAATGTCCCTTTCTACAGTTACTGTAGTTTTCCTGTTTGTAGGCGGATTACCGACCATATCCAAATTAATTAATCTATAAAGATTCACATTGTCATGTTTTAGCTGTTTGGCATAGTGAGTTGATCCCCAGAGACCTTGCTCTTCGCCTGAAAAAAATGCTAGAAAAATACTTTTTCCCAAATTTAAGGTGGAGATTAGCCTGGCTACTTCTAACAGAACGGCAACTCCACTAGCGTTGTCATCTGCGCCTGGCGCTCGAGAGTTTATGTCTTCAAGATCTTCCATTCTTGAATCATAATGTGCGCAAACAAGTATTACTTGATCCGATAATGATCCCGCCTTCTCACAAATAACATTTTTCAGATTGTAATCGCCCTCCTGATAATGATGAAAATTAATATTGATTTGGCTAATATGCTCAAGTTTTGACTTTAACCAATTAGCTATTTCATCGATATATTTTGACCTGGTATGCCGCGTGTGAAATGAAGCTAATTCAGTAATCCATTTTTCAATATTATTTCTGGAAATGGAAGAGACGACAGAATTTATCGGTTCACCGGCTACAGACAATGTCCTCTTCCTTTCACCTCTTATTTTTTCTGTTCGGATGGGCGTAATATGCTGACCTTTCCTTTTATCTGCTGGGGAGTTCCAGTTATTGGCTGCTTGTTCATACATTCAAATTCTCCGCCCTACGCACTTCAACATAACCTTTTTCTCAATCTCCTGCATTAATGCATTATTAACGGCCTGCACAGCCATTATCCAAGTTAGTTAAACGGTAAGCCTGCTCTCTTGTTCTTTCTGTTTTGATTAGGGAATATACCACAGCGTACAAAGACATTTCATATCAAACATTTGTTACGACCCTCATTCAAATTCTGGCCAGAAGTAATAAAAGCCTTCATCATAGTTCTTTCTACAATATTAAGTCTCATAACGCCATTTAAAGAACAATACGAACTGGAAAGTATAGGCCAAACAGGTCGAAGGTTATCTTTCAGAGATGCGAATGTAAAAAAACCCAGTATAGTTATATCTTATCCTATCTTACTAAAACAAGGACCTATCTAGTTCATTACGTGATAGAACCATTTTCGACTTGCCTACATTTGAATTTCATCCTAGTTTAATCCAAGAAATTCTTTAGATGCTCCATGCATATTATAAATATACAGACACCTTTTTAAGTGATCTCAACCATGGTAACAAGCGCCCTTTGACCAATCGATTAAGCGTTTATGTTCTTCTTATTAAAGGGCCTAGCTAAAGTCAGATCCTTAACTAACATATCATATATCTCCATACAACTCCGTAACCGTGATAGGAATTAGACATACGTTTATTCTTTCTCTGATAGTGATTGTGCACAGGCATACGGATATCCTGTATGTAAACTGTTTTCTATTATCGTGAGTGACCTACTCGACTTCGGGTTAAGATAGTAAACAACGATCTTAATCAGCCATTACCATATCTGGGATATTTTGATGCAGTAGCTTCAAGTTTAGCAATTCATCATTTAGATCACAAGCGTAAACGTTCGCTATATAAACGACAGACTTATCCGACCGGAATCTTCTGTAATCTTGAGCATGTCGCATCACTGTCTTTCCGTGCTTTATAATCGATTCTTAATGCCACATGGTCTACTCCAAAGTCTGAAAGTAAATCCGACAAGTTACTACCAATATAGACTCAGCTAGGTTGGCGTAAGGAGATAGGATTTGTAAACGTCGAGTGCTATCGGAAATGGCTTGAAATGACACAACTGGAAGGATTTAAAGTCTGACCATATTGCACATTCAAATCTCTGGTCGTCTCGCACCATGTTACATAAGGTTAATATACGAGAATCCAATATCGCAAGACAACGAATCGTTGAGATATCTTATATTTAGTTGAGATATTGACTCAAAACCTTATAGCCCCAATTAAAGGGAAGATATACCATTAAATTACCTTTAACGGCGTTAGCTGGACAAGATCGAGACTTGACAGCATATTCGAACGAAACGATTACCGAGAAGACAGAGATATGGCATGGAAAACAAAAAATATTGTCAAGGCGACTCGCCGAATTATCAAAGGTAAGGGTAAAATATGACCTAATTTTGGACGGTAATGGTCCGTCAACTATATTAAATAACAAATTTGTTACCAATGCCTATAATGAAATTAGGGCAAGGGGAGGTAGATTAAGACTTATTACAGAGATTACCATGGCAAATCTTTCGTATTGCAAACAGATAATCAAATACGTAGAGCTGCGCCATCTTGATAGGGTTAAAGGCAATATGGGAATTATAGATGGGATAAGCTATGGTGCTGCTGCCAAGTCTGAGGAAAACCAGTTTCCTACAGAATATATCTATAGTACAGTAAAGTCATTTGTAGAACAGCAACAATATTTCTTTGATATGCTATGGAAGAAATCGGTACCGGCTAAACAAAAAATCAAGGAATTAGAGGAAGGCCTTGAGCCTGAAGTGATAGAAACCATCAGAGACCCTACGGAGATACAAAAACTTGGTAATGATCTCATTGAATTGGCTAATGAAGAAATATTAATATTATTTTCAACTGCCAGAGCATTCTATCGTCAGGACAGAGTTGGTAGAATTGATGCCTTGACTGGGGCAGTCCTAAGAAATCCAAACCTTAAGATAAAGATTCTGACACCTTTGATTGAGACTATAAATAAACAAGCTTTACAGAAATTATCTGCTGTAAGAGAACGAAATCAAACTAAATATCACATTGATGTTCGACAAATCGAATCGTCAATCCAGACTAGGGTCACAGTCCTGATAGTTGACAGGAAATATTCGCTTATGGTAGAATTAAAGGATGA
>JBQCDO010000393.1:0-3574 GCA_051961195.1 Nitrososphaeraceae archaeon
AGGGTCAATGTCATCAGTCCTGGTCCAATAGACACACCCATCTTCGATAGCATAGCTCAGACTGAGGAAGAAATTAATCAGATAAAGGCCAACCTTGTAGCCACCGTGCCCATAGGTAGAATGGGAAGTCCCGATGAAATCGCCAGAGCTGTCTCGTTTCTTGCATCAGATGACAGCAGTTATATCACTGGTATTGAACTATCCGTAGATGGAGGCATGGCACAAGTCTAGACAGTATCTTTCTATCGAACCTATTCTGAATAGTAAATGAAGATCGGCATGTTGCGTTACTGTGATTTGAGAGAAGCCATATCTATAGAGAAGCGATATTTTACGTCCGCCTTGGATAGTCTGTCATAAGCCTCGTTGACCTTCTGGATTGGGATGACTTCCACTTCGGCAGTGATGTTATTTTTACCACAAAACTCAAGCATCTCCTGCGTTTCTGCAATACCTCCTATGTTTGAACCAGACAGACTGCAACGTTTGAATAAGGCTAAAGGCCACTACTGAATGAGGCTTGGCTGGTGCTCCAACTAAGGTCATGTTACCATCATGGCGGAGTAATTGTAAGTATGAGTTAATGTCGTGTTCAGCTGAAACAGCATCGAGAATGAAATCAAAGCTGCCTTCATGCTTGCGCATCTGATCGGTATTTCGCGAAATAACCACCTCATCTGCACCGAGGCGAAGTGCATCTTCTTTTTGTTAAGCGCAGTGGTAAAGACCACGACATGTGCTCCAAGTGCATGAGCAATCTTTACTGCTATGTGACCGAGCCCACCGAGACCTACTACACCGACCTTTTTGCCTTTGGTAACACCCCAATGTCGCATAGGCGAGTATGTTGTGATTCCAGCGCATAACAGAGGTGCAGCTCCAGCAAGATCCAGGTTAGAAGGAACTCGTAGGACAAAATGATCTTTTACTACAATACTATCTGAATAGCCGCCATAGGTCACGCCTCCAAGGTGCACGTCTGGAGAGTTGTAGGTAAGGGTCATATTCTGACAATACTGCTCAAAACCAGCCTGACACTCTGGACAGCTACCGTCGGAGTCAACTAAGCAGCCTACCGTAGCAATATCGCCGGGCTTGAACTTGGTGACTGCAGAGCCGACCTTGTTGACACGACCGATGATCTCATGCCGGGTACACACGGATAGACAGTTGGTATCGCACTCCACTCGTTACGAACGGTGTGGAGATCAGAGTGGCAGATACACAGAAAAGAATTTCGATCTGAACATCATGTTCGCCCGGATCGCGTCGTGGGATGGTGATTGAGGCAAGTGGCGAGTTAGCATTCGCAGCAGCATAAGCCTTTGCTTTATACCGATTACGTTCTTCAGAGCTAAATTGCGTGGTTGTCATGACAGTCTCAGTGCGATATGATATAAAGCCATTTATGAACAAGCGGTCGGACTAGGGATCAGCCTTACAACACAAGCAGTACATGCATCCTTGACACAGAACTGATTAAGCTCCATTTTTTACAGCCTCTATTTTTTTATTTCGTTGTTATCGGCTTACTAATCGATGCAGAATATCTATTATAACTACAATCTTAACCTTCAGATAATGATCCGAAATTACTATTAACCATCTTTTTATATTAAATACCCACATTATTCGTAGTTAACTGATCTAGAGGAAAAGAATCGGCCGAATGTTCGAATCATTGCTAAACAGATTTCAATTAAAATTCAAGGATAGAATATGGGCTGCTAACGTACTAGCCGAGTCCCTAAAGGATATAATCAAGAAAGAAACCCGGAATAAAAATGAATTGGTAGTATTAGGCATCCCAAGGGGTGGAGTAATTATTGCATCAGTTATTGCAACAAAGCTTGATGCAAGCTTGGATATCATTATACCTAGAAAGCTAAGAGCGCCACATAATGAAGAAGTAGCAATAGGATCTATAATGGAAGAGGGAATCGCCTATCTCAGCACTGATTTAGTCAAGACATTAGACATTTCCTCTGAATATATAGAAAAAGAAAAGGCAGAGCAGATAGAAGAGATCAGACGCCGGACAGCGCTATACAGACAACAACAACAAGCTAATCTGCAGAGCAAATCTAGTAGCCAGAGTACAGTAATAATTGCAGATGATGGAGCGGCCACAGGCGCAACAATTATTATAGCGTCAAGATGGATAAGGAAAAACCATAATCCAAAGAAATTGATAATTGCTGTCCCAGTTGTTCCAAAACAAGTCGTTAAATTACTAAAGAACGAGGCTGACTATGTAGAAACAATTACAACTCCATCTACTTCCAGTTTTAAATCTGTTAGTCAGTATTATCAAGATTTTACCGAGGTTACGGACCAACAAGTTATCGATATTCTATCTAAGGAATAAAGAATAATTAAACTGAATTCGAAATCTAGATCGAGTTTCGCCCGGCGAGTAGAACCAAAAGAAATATCATTCTAAGTGAGCCGGCGAACTGATTGATATACGGTAATCGTAGCAGAACAAGATAATATACTTTCTACGCCTGAACAGATACAAAGTATGTATGTTACTATATCTCTACATGTCAGTGGTTGCATAAGAACCAACATGGATTATAAGAAGTAGAGCTGTCGAAATGCGGCTAAATGGTCCTACGCGATTCTGAAAGAAGCATACTAATATATCTTTGAACCACATCACAAGAAGGAACAGATAGGTATAGTGAAGTGCGTTAACACCATGATTTCTGTCTAACAATCGAGAGGCAAAAATAAGTGGCTAACTAAATAGGACAACATACTAGCCGTGGAGAACCTTACTAGGCTATCAGATTAACACAACAAACGTTTAATATTCTCTACTAATTGTCATGCTTACTTAGCATATAAGAATCAACTATACTAACTGTCGAATTGATCTGCAAAGATTGATAGGGAGCAGCGCCATTAATGCGATATAGAAGAAATGAGAACTGCAATCATTAGAGGTATAACGTCTAAACCTTCTAATGCCTCATCAATCACAATGTTCCATTTGTCAAGACTTTCCCATTCAAATGTTTTAGAATCTGCTCGCAGAACAATTTTAGTCTTAATAGTATACATGAAGAGTGACCATAGTTTTATTTAGTAACGTTAGGATAAGACTACTATACGGCCAAATTCGATAGTTTAGAATGTGACTGTAATGGATTTTCAAGTAAACAGTTAGTACCAGTTAGAGTTAGTGCAACTAGGATAATCTATAATTGCTTTCTTTGCGGCGGTATCGTAGCCTGGTCCGATAGTGAAGAAGTAGCAAAGAAAGAAAGACCAGTGCTGGAGTCCTATAGTGAAGAGCTGGCTAGTACGTTAATCTAAATGAGGGTTTAAAAATAATAATCTACTTTGCAAGGTAGCAACCGCCGTCACTAGTGACATTACATCTTGTGATCTTTAGCGCAAACAAGATCCCAGATTCTGATGATACATGTCACGCGTACTACAAAAGATGGTTAATTTTCCACTTTGAAAGATCCTTTAGAGAAGGAGCTAAGGATATTAATCTAATTCACAAGTTGACAACTGATAATGAATTATCCGGCCTGCTTAATCTGGCACTAGTTGGTTT
>JBQCDO010000394.1:0-3043 GCA_051961195.1 Nitrososphaeraceae archaeon
ATAATGATGGTAGAATAATCATGTATTTTGTTTGTATACAATAAGTATCGCCGCGGGACCCACAGGGGGATAGTACAGAAGTCCATGACGATACTTGACCCGTAATGGGTAAGTATAATGCACAATATTTTATATAAATATTTTATATAAAAAATATACATAAAAATGAAAAATCCCATGATACTCGTGAAAACTACGTGATCCAAGCATGTTGTAAAGAGCGCGAGTCTCAACAGTGACACACTCATGTTATTCTTTGTTACACAGTATTTTATTTTATGAGTACATAAACTGGTCGTCTGTTCTATACATTATTCTGGACGAAGACTTTTCAAAAATTAAACTGACACTTGTTATGTTCTTCAATACGACGAGAGCACAAAAATTTACTAATCTCCTGATATCCTTCTAAAGTTCATAACCGGGCAGATTATATCTTCCGTAGAGGACAGGAAAGATAGAAAATGATTGACACTAATGGATACGCTGCCAAACAGATCAAACAACCTCTTACTCCATATTCGTTTAAAAGACGCAATCCACTCGATAATGATGTCTTAATCGACATACAATACTGCGGTATTTGTCACTCTGATATACATCAGGTTCGTAACGAGTGGGGATCTTCCAATTTCCCGATGGTTCCGGGGCATGAGATAGTGGGAGTTGTCTCACAAGTTGGTTCCAACGTAACTCGATTTAAAGTCGGCGACAGTGTCGCTGTGGGAAACTTTGTGGACTCTTGCGGCGAGTGCAAACCGTGTGTCAACGGACTTGAGCAATATTGCGTGAAAGGAGCAACTTGGACCTATAATGCACTCGAAAAGTATGAAGGAGAAAGTGTGCCGACACAGGGTGGATACTCTGATAAAATAGTTGTGAAAGAAAAGTATGTCCTTCACATCCCTAACAACCTTCCTCTGGCTCCGTCAGCGCCGCTCCTCTGCGCAGGCATAACTCTTTATTCGCCTCTTGTACACTGGAAGGCTGGTCCTGGCAAGAAGGTAGCTATACTTGGACTAGGAGGCATAGGTCATATCGGAGTTAAAATAGCACACGCACTTGGGGCGGAAGTCACTGTATTAAGCCATTCAATGAATAAACAAGATGAGGCCATAAGAATGAAAGCCGATAGTTTTTATGCAACATCGGATCCAAGCACATTCAAAAAGCTTAGGGGATATTTTGATTTGATAATTAATACGGTCTCAGTACAGATAGACCTCAATAAGTATCTGAAACTATTAAAATTAGACGGCACGATGGTCATAGTTGGACTCCCAGAAAAGGAAATGCAGTTTAATGCATTTTCACTTACTAATGCACGTCGTAGTATAGCGGGTTCAGTCATAGGCGGGATCAAAGAAACTCAGGATATGCTTAATTTCTGTAGCGAGCGCAACATTACTTGCGATGTCGAACTGATTCCAATTCAACAAGTAAACGAAGCATACGAGCGGGTTGTAAGCAGTGATGTTCGATATAGATTTGTTATAGACATTTTGAACTCGCTTGCGTCCAAGAGTTGATACGTGGTTATCTACGTAGCGCGTTGTATTACAACATCACAAACCATGTTAGTATTGTAAACAAACCGTAGATATTTTTGGAGGAAAAGGCTAATTATGTATGAATTTACGAGTTGCCTCTTTACTTTGTCAGTCAGTATCAATACACTCGTGTTACGTCTAAACACAGAGATCACCCATCTATCAAAGGAGAAATAACTAAGCACCAGAATGATTTCACTAGGTACATCAACAGAATTAAAGCAAAAATATTGATGAGTGTATATCTTAATATGATACACCTTGGTCTAAAGACCTCTATGATAGTTCGTACGCTTTATGCCTATAGCATCAATATAGCTATGCATAATTAAGAAATCAAATATAATGTCCTTAGATTGACAAGAATTTTTGTGCATCGAAAAAGCTTTTGAGTTCCTTTGAAATCTGATCGCAGAATATTCCTAAAATCTCAAAGTCAAGAAGGTTAAGTTTCTTTTCACTAAACATAGCAAGAACTCCTATTGCATCGTGGTTGTAGATTAGTGGGTACCCTGCGAATGATTTTAAATTCTCCCTTTTTGCCCAGTCCTGATATTTTATTCTAGGATCGTTTACGACATCATTTGTAATTACAGGCTTCTTGTTCTTAATTATAGGTCCAATCTTGACAGAATCTACGGATACTTTGGAAAATTCTCCGCTAATATTCTTATATTTCCCGGCACTATATTTGAGTATTAGTAACTTCCTTTTACTATCAAGAAGCCAGATTCTTGCAAATTTTGCATCGAAATGTTTTACAACACTTTCTACGGTCAGTTGAAGTTTATCGTTCAGGTTGTCGTACTTCTGAACCGAGTTCAAAATTCTGTACACCCGAGACTTCCTCTCAATCATGTCGTGTTCATCAAATATTGCGTACGGCGATGCCTTCAAAGTCTTTGACTCAAATGACCGATAGTCTAGTATCAGGTCTGCGAATCTATGT
Source organism: Nitrososphaeraceae archaeon (assembly GCA_051961195.1). Taxonomy (GTDB): domain Archaea; phylum Thermoproteota; class Nitrososphaeria; order Nitrososphaerales; family Nitrososphaeraceae; genus JARBAU01. Next base: position 2,500 of record JBQCDO010000394.1, read on the forward strand.
AAAAAATTGTTACTTTCTAGCTCATATTGATCGGTGGATTCAAAAACAAAATGCGACACCCAATCAAATTCTCCTCCACTTAATTTAGCTGAGTAAATACAGAATGGGACCTCCTCTACGTAATTCGATAGTCTCTCTATTAGAACGGATGAATTACTTGGGTACTTGAACTTGAGGATTATCGTTCGGTTCAGTTTTTCAGATACAAGACTTGGATTAAGTATAGCGGAGTATCCTAGAACTATATGGTCACGCTCCATTCGCTGGAGTCTGTATCTTATGGCTCTCTCCGTTATTTCATGTCCGATACTTTGGACTGCTTTTCGGATTTCGCTCGATGAGATGCGGGCATTCTTTCCAAGACAAGAAAGCACAACCTTGTCGATGTCATCTAACAAGAGCATACGCACTAGTACAGTTTAGTATTATAATAACTTGCAATAGGACTACTGTCCGGCAAAAATAATCAAGATCAGTCCGCTTTACTTTCAACTTCGGGAACTTATTTAAGATCAGAATTAAGTCAGTAACAATTTAACAGAAC
>JBQCDO010000395.1:0-9983 GCA_051961195.1 Nitrososphaeraceae archaeon
TGAAACACCGAACTAGGTCACTCTATACATCTGATGTCTCGTCTTAAGAAAATATTTATAATGTGAGATGCTGCACATCTATGTTAGAAAGGATTTTTCGATATAATTATACTGGAGATTTCAAGAATCCGTTACTATCCTATGCCCTAATTTTGATGGTAGAAGCTGCTTCTACCTACTGTGATGAGACTAGCTCCATCTATAACTCGGGCCCCTTCGTCATCATACCTTTCACTCCCTGAACATTTACAATATCTTCATTATTTCTATCTCTAGTCGGTATAACAAATTCAAATCAATCAAGTCAAGAGCTGGGACAGCTATGAAATTTGAAACTTGCTGAAATTGGTTAATAAAGTGGCTCATGTTTAGAGCTGGAAAAAATCATCAAGTCTCAATCCTTATCTATAGAACACACTATTTGGCGCGCGCCCATGACTGAGATGTACATGAGGCATTATCTGATTAGTCTATGTATATCCAGAATGCATGTGAAATAACTATAACTATACTCACTTCATGTAGTAATTCGAGCTTCGTTTTATCCAGCTTGATATAACTGCCATCGTTCGATACATCCTAATTATCGATATGCACATACTACTATCAACGACAAAAGTGATAAAATAGACATGCAAAATAAATGTGATAAATGTAACATTACGTTTCATCCAAACTTTATAGGTCATCATAAATGTGGTTATGCCAATTGTCCTGTATGCAAAACTGCGATCACAAATTCAGACTACTGGAATCATGTTAGGACACATTCAGGACATGAGAATGATAGCCCTCCTCCGCCACGGAATGCTGCTTCTTTTGATAAGAGGAGAACTAGCGACAACCATCATCATTATCACTCACATTAGATGCTTCTTGATTATCTATATACTATGTTAGGTTCTAATTAATTTAATGGAACAGAATAGGCGGCCAATGACACATCATCAATCATGGGATCAGTCATAGAGAAGCACAGATAAGAACTGACAAGTGAAACGATAAAGGAACATAAAATAACAGATCCTTTGCATCATCTATCTGGGAACACAAGTATCCAAAGATCCAAATCTTGACAATCGATCAAATTATTGAACTACAAAAGATCGAATATATCTACAACAAGTGTTTACCAAGAAGCACCATTAGCAAAAAGAACGTCCAATCATCAAAAAAAGGACTTTATTCATATAATTACTTGTTATCAAATCATCTAGCCTCTTAGTGCTATATCTTCTGGGGCCCAAGAGTGTGTGAATCAAATTTGACACAATTTTAGGTTGGAACTTGTATCAAATTGACCAACATTGGATTGTCAATTTCATTTTGAGAGATTGGCTCTATATCAGTATGGGACCAAGGGGTAGATTCCCATAGGTAAAGGGGTCATTACAAGTATAAGATATTTTCTGCATAAAAAAGTGTTTCAGTTTATAGAATCACGTTGCAGCCAGATCCTGAAATCAGTTCATACTTCATTCAATAGATGATTCATTTGTTTGGGGTAGTAGTCGATAGAAATGTATTTACTATCTTACCAATCTCGGCTGGATATTGATTCATTACTGCGTGACCAGCATTTTTAATCTGTACAAGCCAGGCTCCTGGAATTTTGCTTGCAAGAATTAAAGCATTTCCATGCGGCATGTAGTTATTATCATCTGTTCCAGTTATAACTAACGTGGGTTTTGCCAATTTCGCTTCCTTATCACAAGCACCACTCCAGTTGGTTTTCTCCCAACTACCTAGGTTATTCTGCTTGTTCGCTATATCAGGGGACAAACCAGGCTTCAATTGTTGTAATGATGTAATGTTTGCTGGAATGACAGCAGTTTCAGGATGTAGTTTGATCCATCCTGATCCTAACGAGGCAACATTAAGCGCTTTCAATTCCTCCTGAGTAATGGGAATATTATGTAGAGATTTGTTTACAACATCAGCTTGTAATTTAAGAAATTCAGGTGGTTTAGGTATACCATCTTTTCCGCCACATGTTGTAGCAACAAGTATTAGCCTGTTAACCTTTTCTGGATAGCTAATTGTAAATGCCTGAGCTATATGTCCTCCCAAAGAATATCCCATGATATCTGCTTTTGGTATTTTCAGAGCATCAAGCAAACCAGCTGTATCGTTTGCTAGTTGCGGATAGGTGTATGGTTTGGAACCAACTGTTGAATTTGCAATTCCACGTTGATCAAACACAATCACTGTGTGATTTGAAGCAAGACCCGTTAAAAAGGACGGATCCCAGGCATCCATACTATCAGAAGCGCCATTAAAAAGTATTAGAGGTTCACCTCTACCAAACATTTTGTACGCAACATCAATATCTCCCACATGGACTTTTTTTAAGTGGATATTTTGCAAATTTACCGAATTCGTAGTATTAGAATTCGTTTGGTTTGGATCTGGTTGACCATATGCTACGTTAGTAATGTCAAAATAACCATAATAGTTACTAATTGATGAGCTTGTGATAACAAGAGCAGATATAACAGCAATAATAAGGACTAGATTATCTTTTCTAACAAGTCTGTGACTTGGCACGAACCCTATTCACGCTGCGATGTATTTAAAGTATATTTGACCTTAGACAAAAAGAGTTGTCTATTCGTAAATCATTATAAATTCACTAGATGTGGATCATTATTGCAGCACTCTACATTCTGGCCGCTTCAATATGAGATCTTTATGATTGTTATAGGCATCTATGAAAGCATAGGGAACGTAAGTACCAAGGCAAGGGAACTAGATACATACATTTCTCTCAGAATGAACGAGGTTGGAACTTACTTCTATTAATTAAGTAAAATCAAACTTGAAATTACTTGGGCCCAAGAGTGTGTGAATCAAATTTGACATAGTTAAGGGCCCATTAACTGACCGCACATGAGATGATGGGGCACCCAATTGCGATTTGTGCTAGTGCACTGCCTGGGCGCAATAATGAGTCGTATTGTAAAAAGCCTCTCAGGTGGTAGGAGTATCTTGCACGCGCCCATGACCGAGCTACACATGAAAACTTTTTGTCCTTTCAACTTCTATGCCCACCGAACGAAGTCTGTCTGTACAGGTGATGGCCCAATTTAGAGAATGTTTATAATTTTGCGTGATGCACATCTGTATTACACAACACTCTTTTCCGATATAATTATACTGGATTCATTCACGGACCCGATCCAGTCTGATTGGATATGAATATAACTTCATTCGTTTACCTGTCTACGATTAATCAGTATATCGTATAAGTATGAGTTTTCTGTCTTTTTCCCCAGACTTATCGGCAGATATCCATTCCTCTTTGCAGAATCAATATCATATTTGATCACGTGATAAGCAAAGTCTAATTGCCTTAATTGGTTACTATCAAAAATAATCCTAAAGACAAAATAATACTTCTTGTTCTGACTACTTATAATGCCTTATAACGTTCAGCTTGCATTTAGGTTTAGTAGGCTGTCCTTCATACATAGCTTCTAGTATAGAGAATCAATACTGTATAGATAAGAGAATCTTAGTAATTACAATTAGATAATATTATGAAGGAATAGAAGGTAATTATCTAAAAAAATAGATAGTGCGCTATGGCAAGCACAATCGTCATTATGCTGATGTGTGATTACCTATGATTTCTATAAATCTGCTTTCTGGACCGACTAAAACAGTCAATACTCTGTCAGTATTTGTATTGTGAGTTTCTTTAAAGCTATTAAGTATGTTAGGACAAGTTCCAACACATATACCGCTTGGTTCTCCACTTATTCGGTTACCATCAACCTTGACAATGAATGGAGCATCCTTTCCTGCAGCATTTTTGGAATCTATGACATGTCTAGGCACGTTAACTTCTAATGCTGCTCCATTTGCTTGGGGATTGACGGCAAGATCGAGGCTCTTTCTAGCAGGATCTGACAATATTCCCACAAGTGAACCATCTAGTACACTATAATCGATAGGAATGGTCTTTCCATTCACCGTGAGATTATACTTATTAGTAAATCCAGGTTTTAAGAGAGTACCAATTATGCGGCTACTTACCTGATCGGTATCAGGCCCTCCGAGTTTTACCACGAACTGTGCGTTTACTGTTTGAGCAGTCAGTATTGCGTTTGTGCTGACAATGGCTATGCCTAGGATCGAAGAAAGGAACAGAAACGACATCATATTTTTTGTTTTGTTGTTCGGACGAAAACGAATATTCATCGAGTAACTACCAAGTTATTGCGTATATATGGATATCTATAGTCTTGTTTGAAGTCATAAGGAAATAGATAAAGGAACAAAATAATTGTGGATGAGTGTACTATTTACGATCTAATTTTTGTTATTCCTACCATAGAACATCCATGATGAAGGCCGCAGCATAGATTGCCGGACTCCCCCCATCATAAGGGTTCTCACTACATCCTGAGTTTTATGTTGCAAGGGCTCATCAGAACTAGTGTTGTAGTGACCACGTGTGTTTCGGCTAAATCGATAATTCATTTTAAAGCGATAATGGTAGCTAAGTCAAGTTCTATTTACCTATCTATCTCCAAAATGTTTATTAGGTTTTGTTCCGATGGGCTATTCACTATGACTTCTTTAGGAATCATAACGCTTTTTGCAATGGCTCTGGCTACTGCTAGCTTTACCTCGCACATGATAGTGGGACCACAGCAGGCTATAGCTAAACCTACAACTGCTATGATGAAATCGATGATTAGCAATATGACTAGAATGGGTGTTATTGTTACACCAATAACGTGCATTACCCTCGGCGATGTAATGAAATCATTATCCGTTATGTTTAGAAATGCTACTGCCGCTGGAGATAATGAAACTAATTCCGCACAGGGAATGATGATGAACCTGATGGAGCAGGGAATGATGTCTGGAATGCAGAATGTAACTCAAAGTGAGTTGCAACATTTGAAGGATTTTGTATTTTGTAGCCCAGCAAATGAAAAAATGATGAGAAGTATGATGAAATAAACACCTAATGAATCCTTCCCTAGGCTGATAGATGTAGTAACCATTACCAAGTCCATAATACGGTAGGATAGCCTCTCTCGACAGTGCTAATTTTTCTAATTATTTCATTCAAACACTATCGAGCTTAATCCTTGAATTATCAAATTCCAAGATTTAGATCTATAATCACAAAATGTCGTACTACTAGATTAATACCTTGATACTAATAAATGAAGGATATGCGTTGATGCGATAGCCTCGATAGTATGAAGACTCAAGTAATTCAATATCTCCTACTTGCTAAGTCCTTCTTATGCTTTACAATCGCGAATATAATCCTGAAGGTTTGCTTGCTACCTGCTGGTACCTCGATCTTTCTGGGGCAAAGTTCTCGTGCTTTCTAGAGGTACCTTTATCACTCAATAACTATAAAGTCAAAGACCTAGAACCCTACCTATGTTATCTAGATCTAGCAATTGAATATTCTAGAGTATAAATACACACCTGCTACTGCTACTGGTCTTACAGCATTTACGTATAACTACGATAACTAATTGTTGACACGATACAAGTATTTCTCTATTAATTTCAAATAATGCACTGAAATCAGAGGAGGAACAACTAGCCAGATTACATGCAGAGTTATTTGACTCAAACCATGAGCTCGCTTCCGTAAACAAACAGGTTTCAGAAACCAACAAAAAGTTTGCACGAACTAATGTAAGGTTTGCTCAAGTTAACGAAGAACTGTCAGAAGCAAATAAAGAGTTAGCAAGGGTTAACAAGGAGCTTGCTCTAGCCAATGAACAAATAAATGCACACGAGCAGGAGACGAAAGATTTTATCAGCATAGCCGCGCATGAATTCAGAACACCTACGCAATCTATCCTAGGCTACTCTGAGTTATTACAAAATATGTTTAAAGAAGAGGTGCAAAAAGAAGCAATAAGAGGCGAGGACAGCTACAACAGCAATAGTGATTGTAGACAGCATGTCACTCAAAACCAAAAGGATATGGCTTTAGATGCGATAGTTAGAAACGCGCATAGACTTGAAAGACTAGCAAAGGATATACTTGATGTTACAAAAATTGAAGGTATGAGATTAACACTTCACAAGGAATATTTCAGCCTTAATGAAAAGATAAGAAATGCAATAGCAGATGCCACGAGCATTCAAATGACAGAATATACCGGTAATGATAACAAGAATATAAAAATAAAGTTTGAATCAGAAGAAGGAAGGGGAAATGATATTTTCATAGAAGCAGATAGAACAATGATACAGCAGATTATTCTAAACCTGCTTAGAAATGCAATTAAATATGTAAAGGAAGGTGGGATTATAACTATTATGACACAGGTCAGTACACAAAAGAAAGTGGAAGCAGACGCAAGAAAAAAGAGGGAGAAGGAGAACGAGCTGCTGTGGTCAAAGTAAAGGACAAGGGTAGCGGAATAGATACTCGTATTTTACCAAGACTGTTCACAAAATTTGCTACTACTTCGTTAGAAGGTGTCGGATTAGGTCTGTATATATCTAAACGAATTGTAGAAGCTCATGATGGTAGGATATGGGCTGAGAATAATTCTAACGGTAAAGGAGCTACATTTGCATTTGTTCTCCCATGTTTGGTTAATTGATTAACTTAGCCTATTATTATTATTATTATTATTATAATCAATACGACTAATATTAATCTGATTAATATCTCATTCCATAATTATGATATTGTGCCGGAATTACTAGAACTAAATTTCTGACTACCAAGGGTGTAAATTTCTTTCTATGAAGCGGTGAAAGAAAATACCCCCCTTATAGTGATAATCTGTTAGAATATTACCCAAAGATGCGAGCGCATTATTATCTGGTTTTTATTTAGCAGTAGAGTTAGAGGATAGCATAGAAGTAGCAGGCAGGCGAGCCGCTGCAGCATGATTTGTAAATCCAGAATGGGCTTCAAGCCATGAATAAAGATCTGCTAATACATATTGTTGTATCGGTCCAATTCCAGTTGTCCATTGAGATGAAGGATAGAATGCATGACCCAGATTTGGATATGTTATCAATGTATGGTCAGGATGATTTATATCAGTCAGTCTTTGTTGTAAAAGAAAGGCTTGCTCCACTGGAGTCTGAGTATCATTTTCTCCATTGAGTATTAGGATACCTGTAGATTTAGAGACATTGCCAATGATGCTTAGATTCGGTATCATATTCAATAACGATCTCCACAATATAGGACAGATTTGAATACTATTGCATTTATGCGAATTGAAAGCTGTGATATTCTCATATGTCTTTATCAATGCGGGTTTAAGTTGTTTATCGATATTTATGGCACCACCACTGCTAGTACCAAATGCCTTTAGTAGAGTGTTAGTTATGTCTTTGATATTATTAGTACGTAAAACTGAACCTGACACTAGTAAATGACTTAACAAAGGATCCTTCGCTATTTGTTGTATTGATATCAATCTAGTATGATTCTTATCCAATACTTGTGTAGCGTACTTTGAGGGTAAGGATACGTCTAAATTGTACTCTGAGACTGAAGGGTTCTGAGCTAATGTGGACATAAGTACTATGTTCTTTACCTTCGTCAAATTATCCATTGCTACTCTTGGAGCATAAAGTGTACCTTCGCTATGACCAATTATACTTATCCTCTTGGGATCTACTTCAGGCTGTTGTACAAGAATATTCAATGCTTTCTTACCATCTTGAATTTGGTCATTGCCTGTATTATTTCCCCATACATTTGAGTCCAAAATAGTATAATTTCCACCAACGCCTCTTTTATCATATCTGAGTACTGTAAAGCCTCTTTCTGATAGATATTGGGCTATATCCCAAAGTAGTAATGGTGGTTTAGGGCCATTTTTGTGAATAAATCCTAATGTTTCATTCTTATCAATAGCACCAGAACCTTGCATAAGAAGAACACCAGGGAAAGGTCCTTTTCCTATAGCAGGATAAGTCAGCTGTGCGTTAGTCTTTACTCCTTTTCCTAGATCTATTACTAAATTTCTATATTTTATTGTGGGAATGTACTGCTGAGCTAGTGCTTGGTTTTGTTGTAGATTAAAGACACTAGTAGATAAACAAGATAATACAAACATGCATACTAAAAATAATCCTAAAGGTAGCGTTGCCCCTTTTGTTCTGACCATTATGCCTTGTAATATTCAGCTTGTATTTTAGGTTTTAGAGGCCTGCTCCAGATTTGTGTTATGACGAAAATCAATCGTAAAATTGGGCTTAAAATATAGCAGAACTGGCGCAGAATTCATGTTTTACGTCTGTAACGTTGTTTATACCTTCCACGGCTGTATATTATCATCTGTTAAGATGAAGTGAAAATACCATGGCAAGTGTTTACCTAAGTAGTAGATAACATTATATTTATCAATAGAGTATTCAGAATATGTTAGAAAACATAGCATATGTGAGTATTGGATTTGCAACTGCTTTACTGGCACTTGAAGCAGCTTGGCACTTCACAGCCTGCAAAATTAAAGACAAGTCAATAAAACCCTGTTTATACAAACAGATTGGATTAGTATCATAGATGTAGTAGATCCTTGTAATTGAGTATAACCAAAATTGACTGACGAATCTCATATTATAGTGGAACACGACCCTTTTTTTATGTTACCAACAGATTTATTGCTAAATGAACAAAATCCCACAGGTGCGGATAAGTTTTATCGCTTGTTAAGTTTACTTGTCTTGTCTTTTACATGTGTAGCTTACATTGAAAGATATGTGGATAATGTTAGTAACATTAGCTAAGAGCTACTCTTCTTATCCAATTTTGGAAAATAGAATTAGTTTATTTCGTTATTTTTATAGTAACTGTGATGATGATTGTCTTCATCAACATTATCTTTCCGAGTCTTCTTCTCCCTCTCCTACTGATTCTAATTACCTACAAAATCAAGGATCAAATTTAGCTGCTACCATAGAAATAGAACCAAAAGAGCAACCACAACCAAAATCACCATTTACCAAAAGGATTTTTATTGTAGATGATGATCCTGATATTACATTAACTTTCAAAGCGTGTTTAGACCGTCATTATTACAATGACAAGAGGAGAAGATTTGAGGTATACATATATAATGATCCTTTATTAGTATTGACACAATTCAAACCAAATTTTTATGATCTTCTTTTAACTGATATTTATATGCCAAACATGAACGGCTTTCAGCTATGTGAAAAGATATTAGAATTAGATGTTAACATTAGAGTATGTTTTATGTCTGCATTAGAAGTAAATGTTGAAGCTCTAAGAGAAGTATATCCTAAAGTAAGTTTTGGATGTTTTATTGAAAAGCCAGTGTCGATAAAATATTTAATTAAAAGATTATCAGCAGAGTTAGAGTAGTAGGAGAGAAAAGCTTCGTATCTTAATTAAATGCGCGCTTTTGCGACCATTTGCTGCTCATCTACTATATTGTACATATCAATCAGCCGAACTCAGTTTTCATACTGTTAGACTTGAGGACTCAATTTGTAAACATCGTGTAACTGAGGGGAACGTGAATTTACTGGCCCACACTTTTCCCGTAAGCCTTGCGATAATATCCTTTGTGGGTTAGTTGATTGGATTGCTGGGCAAATCCTTTTTGATTGGATAATGTGCAACACACGGCTAACAGATGTTTATTGATAAAAGGATCTTTTATGCCTGAGATGAGCTGCGCTTTTGTTGTAAAAATTGATAATGGAACCGAGGTTTAGAACTACTAAATTTGGGCTTACATTAAAAGTGTAAGTCAAAATCAGATTGTCGATACTTGAACTAGATAAATTACATGATAAAAATATAGTTGAAGCTTTTTTTATCACCGTCTTTATCATGGATTTTGTTTGTTTGTTTGTTTGTTCTTGTTAAGCCATAGGTAGAGGTTTATTGTGTTATATTTCAGATTTGTTTTCCTCTTCTTCTAGTAATTCCTCTTCATTTTCAGTCTTTTCTAATTCTTCTCCTTCTTCTTTTGGTGTACTGCTCAAGTTGTTGT
>JBQCDO010000396.1:0-8111 GCA_051961195.1 Nitrososphaeraceae archaeon
GCCAGACGCACAACCGACCGGCTGCGAGTCGTTACTGCTACAATCAATTGTTTTGTTCATGTGTTTAGTCAAACGGTTGGTTGCGTCTGGTATCGATTAGTATATTTAGAAGTTAGCGCGTGGGGGGTAGTATAATATAACAGAAGGAAAAAGAGTGCTTTAGAAGTGTGGGCTATTTGCTACTGCATGTGCATTTTCACATGCTCTATCATGTCCTGTATCGTGACCGCCACTAACACCGTTGTCCTCCTCCATGGCTATGCACCCGATTATAACTGCATGTGCGCTGCTGGCGGTAAATGTAACTGATGCTAGCATTGTCATGGTGACCACTGCTATTATTAGCGCTAAAACTATGTTCTTGTTCCTTATATCCTCATATTATAACACCTGTTTGAAATAGTTTATGTGGCAAATCCTATTTTTTACCATTTCGGGGTTACTCGCCGGCTTAGACAGTCTTGAGCTAGATTCAGCAAGTCAGTCGATATAACATCAGGAATCTTGGCCAAAAGGCCGGTGAGTATCAAATACAACTTCCAGCGACCGGCGTTATCTTAGTTTATTGATGTTACCGCAAATTAGAATGAGATTCCTTCCTGTAGCGTTACGACTTACAAATACCAGTTTGAATTACAAAGAACCGATTGCCATCTATTGATATCTTTCAACATGACAAATAGGAGGCTTCTTGTTTATATCCGATGATAACATATTGAACAACTTTAGTTGGCAGTTCTATTCTGTATCTCGAATGCTAGATAGAAATCAAGGTGTTAACACACTCCACTCCACCTATCTGATTTCCTTCTTGCAACGTGGTTCAAGATATATTAGAGATTCTTCTTTCAGAATGGCATATGACTATCCAGCTGCATTTCGCCCGCGTCCTGACAATATTGTGAAGAGCCTGTCATCAGAATACTACACTTATTGAGCTTATAATGTGGGTAGATCCAAAGATAGTTCGAATAACTACGGGCTTATCCTGGGATTAATGGTCGTCATGAACATGAACCGATACCAAACTAATATTATGAAGAGTAAAACCTGGAACTAGGCAGAAAAAATAAAATAGTAGTTTATTTGGAAATAACGTTTAGAAACCTTTTGTTTACGAAAAGTGTTTCATATATTATAAACAAAATCGTCACGGTAAGTGTGGTTATCCTTGCAGGTTTGGCACTGTTGGGCGGTATAACACATGGTAACACAGTGTACGCAAATCAAAGCGAAAAAGAGCATTGCTCAGACAAATATCTGCCTCAAGATGAGACTAGATTTCATATACTACCCTGTGACGATATAGGAATTCCGAATAATCCTTTTTCTCTGCTACATAATCATTCCTATGATTGGTGAGATATGAAGAGTACTATTGAAGCGGGATGATTATCTAGCCGGCGAAAATCGGGCTTTGGAATATTAAATATGACTTTGGATATGATCTCGATAAACGCCGACGACAACTTCATGTCTTATCTTCGTTTCCTTTAGTTTTTCTATCTTATAATACTCGCCGGGTTTTTCTCTTGTCCACGTCTCCAGGCTGAAGCCTACCTATTCTGTCGATATATTCTCGTATTTGTTTCACTTCTCATCGTCTCGGCATGCAGTCGACTACGGCTACCTGTTTTTATTTTGTAATTCGCCGGCAGACACGGCAAACAAATCAAATTATCCGGTGAAATTTTCTTGGCGCTATATATATAGCTTAGACATGATATATTGTATATTAGTAAATTGTCTGTTACCGACTATTGGGACCGAACTGTATACTGTCTATTTTGCAACTCTATGGCTACACTCAAGCCTACCAAGACCGGGAGAATAATGCTGCGATGTAATACCTGTGGGGCTCTCGTATTCGCTAATGGAATATTATCACAACAGAGAATTAAGATGTTGAAGGATTTCGTATTTCGTCCGCTACGTTGACTAGTAGTACAATGACCAGTATAGCTTGTATCAGAGTTCAAATACATAAAGATGGTAAACCGACGATAGTTCAGCGAATAGGTGATAGATTGATTCGTATACAATAGCACGCAGATATTAATGAGGGATGCTTGCAAATATCACGTACGTCCTAGAAATATGGTATCTGCAGCGATTGGACTACATTAACTATTTTCACAATTTGCTGTCTTCGTATCGATGTCTGGTTGAAAGTCGGTAATTGTGTCTGTGCCTGCACCACAATTAAAGTGGTCTTACCTAGAGATACAAATACTTAAAGCGCTTATTACTGCTTTGTATATACGCAAAAATGGATAATGTAGGAAAATATTACCTATTTGTCTCTATTTTATTTTTTGAGATGTAATTGTAAAACACATTATCATTATAGAATTGCAGTATTAAGATGTGTAGGCGTACATAGATAATGGTAATAGTTACACATAACTAAAATTTTTGCATATTTCAAAGCAATAATATTTAATTCATTCCTTATTTGCTCTAATGTCAAACATTAAATCAGAAATTGGAATCGTACTTATGGTTGCCGCTACTGTATTAGTTTTTACAGCACTAGTCGCATCCTCAGTGTCTCCTGTACAAGCAGCAGATGGAAACTCCTCCAGTTCCGGAAACAACACATCAGCGTCTCCTTCAAGTGGTGCTAATAACGCTACCGGTTCACCAGGTTCGGCTGCAAACAGTACTGGATCCGCACCAAAGTAATATACGAAATAATAATGGAATAAGCCTACAAACATAAAATAGATGTTTTAAACATGGCCGAATTAGATAAAATAGTCGATGCAAACAAGCAATACTCCCGCAATTTTAAACATGGCAATCTTTCTATTCCGCTTGCAAGAAAACTGGCAGTACTTGCATGTATGGATGCTAGGCTAAATGTAAATGAAGCTTTAGGATTGAAAACAGGAGACGCACATATAATAAGAAATGCTGGAGGCATTGCCACTGATGACGCAATACGTTCCCTTATTATTTCACATGAACTTTTGGGAACACAGGAATTTGTTGTTATAAACCACACAGACTGCGGAATGCTCACATTTACAGACAAGGATCTCCAAAAGGATTTGAGACAAAAATACAAATCTGATGCAAGTGAAATCAAGTTTTACTCTTTTCTGAATCTTGAGGAAAATGTAAAGAACCAAGTTAATAAGATAAAGTCGTCTCCATTTTTCTCACAAGACATTCCAGTACATGGTTTCATATACGATTTAAAAACTGGTAAGATAGAAAGGATAACCGGTGATCAAAAGACAATCAATGAAATATCAGTATCCTCCTCTTCCCCTTAATTTTTGATTATTAACCTAGATAGATTTTACTAACTATGACAAAATAACCATGAATCTTAATGCATAATGATCACACTTAGAACAAATGATAATAATGAATAAAACCCTACGATCTTTAATAGATATAATAAATTATGAATTTTGCAATTAATCTATTAATTCATATAGTGCTTTACCATTCTTTTAAACGCATTTAATTTTAGATTCAACGATACTTGATTTAATTTACGAACTTTTAGGAAATTCAAAGACCATTGATTATTAGATGGTTGTATTGGATTGTATTGATTGGGAAGATACCATTAATCCAAACAATTCTTCTGGTTTCTAATACCTTGTATATACTTGATAGATTTGATTTGATTTGATTTGATTTGATTTGATTTAGTTATTTTTTATATGCATTATGCCTGCCACATTTTTTGCGAAAATAGAATTCAATGATGAACAGAAATCTAAAGTCGCAATGGGGATTGTACTATATCTTATGAAATCATCATCACTGATGAATTAATTCTACCGTCTTTGCAAACAGGGCAGGTCACAGTTGCATATTCTTGCATCACATCAAGACTGTCAGAATAATCTTTGTATGAGACTGACCACGAACATGAGTTACATGATAATAAACTCTTGTGAATTAACCCATCCTTGTGGGATGTTGGGGATTGGGCTCTTATCATATCACTTATGGGATCAAACTTTTCAGTTGACAAACTATTTGTTGCTGGGACAGGTACTGACATCGCATTCATTTGTCTAATTCTAAATAATAATGATATTCAATTGGTAATATAACTAAATCTAAATATGCAATTACAACATAAATATGCATGTTTGGTATATATCCCAATCAGCGCTGTAGTGATAAATTGCAAGTTGTTATTGTGAGTAGGTAGGTTTAACGCAACCACAGAAGAAGAGCTTGGACTCAAATACGTCCCTGACTAGAAAAGGATTATATAGTGAAGAATGTCCAAAGCTGCTACTTTCTTTTTTATCATCTTCACTTTACCCAGTACTTTTTATCATTTCATAAATACCATAATATCTTAAAGATATATAATATAAGGAGAGTTATTTGGTTTAGTTCAAGTGTTCTAGACATATAATTACCAATCACTCAATATGCAAAATTGGCGTGATATGTGCCAACCTATATACTGAATCGTAACAAGTTTGCATATTTAGTAATGACAATATATACAGTTCTCATATTTCAATAGATGCAGATTTTGCATGAATCAAAGGATTCTATGCTTAAGGATCTTGTTAAAGATAGAATAGATTCCATCAAACCAAGGAAAGAAGGTCTAAGCTATATTCTAGATAAGCTGCATGCAATAGATGTTGAAAGTTTTGAAATTCTATCACCTATGATAGATGTTGTAAAGATTTATGGTGTGGTTCCATTGTTAGTACCCCAAGAAATAATACAAAGGAAATAAAGTTCTATCATGATCATAATATCCTTGTTTCAACAGGAAGTACTATTACAGAATACGCAATAATGGAAAATTCATTTGAGATATTTATTGAAGAAGCCCAGAAAGTGGGTTTTGATATAATAGAAGTAGGTGAAAACAGTATTGATATAAACTTTGAACAAAAACAGAAGATAGCAGAAAGTATTTTATCACGAAATCTGAAATATCACTGGAAAGTGGGTAGAAAAGATCCAAGGCATCAACTAGGAATTGGCAAGACACTAGAAAAAATAGAAGAATTGATGAAGATCAGAGACAATAGCGGAGTAGCAAGCAAAGAAATAGGAGATAATAATAATAATACTGATCACGATAGCAAGATAATAATTGAGGCAAATGAGGGATTCAATGTTGGCATTTATGACGAAAAAGGACTTGTTAAATGGAGTTTTATAGAAGCATTAACTGCAAATTATCCACCTAGTGATTTTATTTTCGAAGTACCGCTTGAATCACAACAATCTGCTATGATAGCTGAATTTGGGCAAAGAGTAAACCTTGCCGCCATTACTTTGAATGCAGTTATTCAAGTCGAATCTCAAAGAAGAGGATTTTTATCAAAATCGTCATATGATGTCTCATATAATCGTAAGGAACCCGAAGGAGGACCTTCCTCTAAATTTATTTACTACATAATAAAAACAAAGCACCCCATTGAACAAGGTGAATTGATTACATTAACACATCTACCTAGGAGAACAATCCAGAATGCAATAGATGAATTAAAACAACAGGGATTGGTAACAGAGAAAAACAGTCTTGGGGATACTAGGAAGAAGGTCTACTCTCCTATACATTCAGATTGGCTTTAATTCTTTAACCAAGTTTTTATGCTAAACTAAGATTAATGATGGGTGATCCATGTGTACTTATATTAGGTCTTTACTGAATGAAACACTAATGTATGTAATCTATGCATCAGAATTGGCCTTTTTTGCATAATTTAAAGTATAGTTGATCCTCTTATAAGATATATTTGATTTAAGTAGTGATAATAGCCGTCCTAATCTAATTAAATTAGAATACCAAAGATGTAGATAAGAATATATGAACATAGATAAGAACAATAGAAACAAGATAGTAGGACTGGCAGTAGTAACGATATTACTAATTACAGCTATGACAGTAACAACACTAAATCAGACAGTATTTGCCCATGAACACCATAGCAACCATAGTGACAATAATGGTAAACATACCCAGTCGTTGGCTCAGGCTAACAGCTCTGGAAATGGCGTATTACCAGTGAAAGTCCTCAGTCCGAACTCTGCTTCTCCAGTACAGGGTAAATACAACAAAGTTAATGTGCCCGGGCATCAACCATAATTCTCATCCTCACTTTTTTATTTTCATTTATTCGTTTCGGCCTTATTTTATTCAAGCATATATGAAATTATTGCATATATCAACATTTTCTACGTATTGAAAAGCAATCATATATCTATCATCGCAATATGCTGACAGATGAAATTATCAAAGTTATCATCAATGACACGAACAATGAATGTAAAGTACACTCGAGTAAGAAAGGCGTCAACCATTGTAATAATAGCAATAGCAGTCATTATCATTTCGTCAACACTCGTTTTCTCTTCTCTGACATATCACCAAAGCAACTATGCCTATGCACAGGGAACAACTCCTCAAAAGAAAGTACTAAGACTAGGATATTTTCCTAATGTTAATCATGCTCAAGCAGTTATAGGAATTCAAACAGATGACTTTAAAAAACAGTTAGGAAACAATATCGATCTTCAACCAACTACTTTTAATGCAGGACCTTCCGCTATAGAGGCTCTTCTGGCAAAGAGAATAGATGCCACATACGTTGGTTCTAATCCCGCAATTAATGGTTACGTAGCCTCTGGAGGGAAAGATTTGAAAATTATTTCTGGTGCAGCAAGTGGAGGAGCAGTATTTGTAGTCAGAAATGATTCTGGTATTAATTCTCCAAAAGATTTTGCAGGCAAGAAATTTGCCACACCACAGCTTGGAAATACACAAGATGTAGCATTAAGAAAGTATCTTTTGGATAACGGTTATAAGACTACAGAAAATGGTGGAAACGTAACAGTTGCCCCAGTATCAAATGCGGATACCTTGACATTATTTCTAAAGAAACAGCTTGATGGAGCTTGGGTGCCAGAACCATGGGGAGCTAAATTGGTAAAGGAAGGTGGTGGCAAGATATTGCTAGATGAAAGAAGCTTGTGGCCACAAGGCAAGTTTGTAACTAACAATTTGGTTGTTAGAACAGATTACCTTCAAAATAACCCAGATGTCATAAAGAAATTACTAGCTGCAAATGTAAATGAAACCTTGTGGATTAATAGCCATAAAGAACAAGCTGCCAAACTACTAAATGATGGCATCAAGAAAATTACTGGAAAAGCAATACCTGCAGACGGATTAAAAGCAAGTCTATCTAGAATAGACTTTACTTTTGATCCGCTAAAGTTACAGTTATTGCAGTCTGCAAATAATGCATTTGACGTGGGTTATCTAGGCAAACAACGTCCTGACTTGTCAGGAATATTCGATACTGCGTTGCTAGATCAAGTTCTAAAAGAAAAGAAATTGCCGCCTTTAGAACAGAATGCAAATGCTACAGCAGCAAGCCTGGGAGCAGTGCAATAATAGATAAGGTTTATCATTTCTATTTCTATTTTTCAATTTGAATTTTTATTGTCTTACTTTTGTTTCTTGTGATTTATCGTCACTATCATTATTGTTCATCTAATTCAGTATTAGACTTGAATAACTCTACAGATATGTAAATTGTGAAATGCTGCTCTTAACATCTCCATATTGTTATGATATCATATTATTGCAGCCAACTACTCTGCATTTTCTTCTTGGTTTTATATTATTTTAATACGGCTTGGCAGATTATCTACAATATTTAGGAGATTGTAATTTTTCCAACTCTGCAACCCTAAAGTAAAATTTCCCATTTTTTAGAATAGGGTAATTATGCGCAAGTTTTACATATATCGTAATCAATAAACCAAAATATGATGCAATATTTGCGTATAATATGCATAAATTGCATAAAAAAAGCCAATATTTATATAGTATAACTCTCATTATGTCTGATAATGAGCGCTAAAATTAATATGAAACTACAAAACCCCACCTATCAAACATGCATCGATGCATGCAATACTTGCTGCGAATGCTGTGAGGCCTGTTGTGCTGCTTGCATGTCTAATACACAAATGGCTGGTATGATGACACGATGTATGATGATGTGCCGTGATTGTGCCGATATGTGTATGATGGCTTCATGCATGATGTCAAGAGGTAGCGAATATGCAAAACAGATGTGTGAAATGTGTGCTGA
>JBQCDO010000397.1:0-2797 GCA_051961195.1 Nitrososphaeraceae archaeon
ATTTTACCCAGATCCTTATCGTCTTTAGACTTGACTTTTTTGTCAATAGCTTTATCCCATGAAATTATATCGGACAATATTTTTGCTTACCAATCCATTACTTCACCATATAGGATTTATCAGTTACGGGAAAGGTTATATAACACTGAATTATCTGACCGCAAAAAACAGTATCATTAAATTATTCGACATCGTCAAATATTGTTAAATAATATGGCTCAATTTAGTGTATCAAAGTGGCCGCACGCAGTGTACATAGAGATGATTTAGAGAAAGTATGACAAAACAACTAACCCGTTCTGCCTAATTTCGGACATACTGGCTATATTATTCGTTATATATGTCTAAACACTACTTAGTGCTTACACTCAACCTTCATCTTGTCTTTTAAAGTGCTTTTCATAGAAAAACTTTGGTCAGACCAGGTCTCTCGTCGTATTAAATCCTGCAGTTAAAAGTTGTGTTGGAAGAAAAATATTACAAGAGGAGTTTATAGCTCGTTCACAGTAACCGTATAAATAGAATAGAATGCATTTGTTAAATATGGCCAGGATTTCGAAATCTTGTGAAGATGGACAGCATGAGGAATGCCCAGTCGAACAAAAAGATGACTATGAATATCCAAAATGTCAATGTGATTGTCATCCAGGTAGCCTCCCACCGACTAGAATTGAAGAGTCGTAGTTATTTCATAGCCTAACAGGATAAGGATTGATATCAGTGATAGGTTATTAAGTATAGGAAGGATTGTACCGAAGACCCGAAACAGGTTTAATTGTAAATGAAAGAGTGTCAAGCAATATAAATATTGATTAAATGTGGCTGTAACTACGTGTAGGTAAAACTACGCTAAGTTATAATCGTTCTTTTATTTATCTGGCAATTAAATACATTCAGTAGGCGATTAGATTTGTACAAGTCAGTTAGATTCAGTTAGATTAATTGAAAACATGACGCCAAGAATTAAGTTGTTAAATAGTATACGATGAATATTTTATACCCAGCTCAAAATAAAGATATTTTAGTGTTTTTCTCTAACTCTATCAAATAAATTTTGGCTATCTCATTATTGGTTGGAAAAGCCGCATTGCAATAGACGTAAGAAGATGGTTTTTGTTGGAAGGCTAATATGAGCTTCAATCACTTGGTATAAATGTGAAAAACATAAATGATCTAAATGACAATTATGAGCTCGAGAAGCTGATCGAGAATATAAAACAAACATGGATGCAAGGGGTATAAAACGTGTTACGAGCACAGGAAATAATTTCAACTATGAAACCAACTTAATTCTTGTTACAGAATAGTCTGTATAGTGTATTTCCGGATTAATATTTGCAGGCTTTATAACTTCAGTATTAATAGACGTACTCTTGGCAGCATATCAGCATATCATTAAGTTTGAACATATGTACCAATTTGAGGGATCTATAGACCTCGATTCGATGTTTTTGAGCCTCGTGATAAAGATATATGTTAGGAACTTGCACAGAATAAATCTAATTTTGATTAAGATAATAGTTTTCCAGTCCAGGTACGAACCCTGTAACATTATGGCGATACCTCAACAAGATGTACATAGATTTTGAAACTTGTTCAGGTGAATAAAACTGCACAGGAGTAATACGATACTGTCACAATTTCATCGGTGTTTGTCCCAATATGTAAGTTATAGTATGCAACTCCTGTTGTTGTTCTATAGCAACTGGGCCAATTGCTATAATAGCAAAGACGAGCTTTAATAATACAATTATGACTATGATGACCACTAATATGATGACTATACTCCATAATAATCCTAAAACCATATGCCTGTTGTAAGCACAATATTATTTAATGATTGACCTTAGATTTTATGGTAAAATTAATAGTAACATTCAATTGTCAATATTGACGTATTGACGGATTGGAAACAATTCATCATAAATTTTCACACTGTAACAAAAGCCGCAGAGGGGAAATCCGAGCTAGTCTTGAAATATTTTAAGCCATAAAAATAAAATTTGAAGCCTTTAAACCTACCGCATGGAAACTAAATGAAGAATCTATTGACGTATTCGAGAAGTTAGGATTTATTTTTTCTGAAATGCAAAAACACTTCTGTTACTCTAAATTGAATCTTATGAAAAGATTAAAGTTGTAAAATCTTTTGGGATTCAATAGGTCATCCAGAAAAAAATACTATCAACGTTAGAATAGACAAAGCAAGATTTCGACATTATGAATTTCGACCGGCCAATAGTAAGAATTCCGTCACTTCCCCAGATCCGCATGAGGCATTTAATGAATAAAGGACATGATAAAAGATAGACAGATAGAGTACATCATATCGCGGTATTCCTTGGTAATACTCATTTTGCAGTAATTAGTTAAAGGAAGTCTATTAGATTTTGGGTTTACGAAAGTAACTCAATGATGTTGCAATAATATTGAATTAAATAACTATATTATATTAATATTATATTAGTATTATAATATTAATATAAATTTCGCAACAATCGTCAGACTGGAGTTAAGATGACATCTGTCTGATGTTGGAAAATCCACTACTTACCCTTATTACAAGAATTTGATTTAAAAACATGTAACATTCATTAGGCATAATTCCGATAAAGATCACGTATAGTAATGTCTTCAGATGCTGATGTTGGTGATGAAAGTGGCAGTAGAATAGGTCCTACCATTTTATGGAGCATGCTTAAAGGTAAAAAAGTGATAACAAATGATGGAAAAGATATTGGAGAAATAAAAGATATATCTGATAACTATATTCGTTTAGAGAAGGGTTCAATAAAGA
>JBQCDO010000398.1:0-6020 GCA_051961195.1 Nitrososphaeraceae archaeon
TTAAAACTATAACGCTTTCTTTCTGTCATTAAATTCCACGTCTCAGGTAACTAATCATTTACCGTTTTTTATATCATTCATAGCGTGTTGAAAGATTTTAGCCGTATATGTATTATTACTACTGCTGCCGTTACTAGTTGGTGGGTGTGTCGTAAATGAATCATTTCCAAGTGCTTTCACATTTACACTAAGCGAGGCAAGTGAAGCAGATCCTGCTAGATCTAACCAAGTGGATAGCGAAGATGAAGAACAGCAGCAGTTTCGCTGTAAGCTATGTCACCACTTTGAAAAAGGGAGCGAATGGATCATCCATCTAGACTCAACGCATAGGATTCGTATAGATCGCTTACAAAAGTTCCAAGAGACTGGTCATATACTATTCAAATCACAGCGGGGAATCGAATCAAAAAGTGATTAGTAAAAACAGCATCAGTAGCGACAGTAGCAATAGCAATATAATATTAGAGTTTACGATGAGGGAACTAAGGCTAATACAAAGCGCTGTATTCTAATTTATGAACAACATCGTCAACTTATTTAACTTTTTTTATCCTTAGGAACACAAGGGAGCGCGGGTACCCCGTGGCTACTACACATATGAACATGGACTCGACTTCAACAGTATCGTCCGCAGTAGCCGTTGAACAAAGCCGACAGGGGTACCACACCCCGCCACTATATCTTTACGTCATCAGTTAGTCATGACAGCCAGATTGGAGTGGCATATTAGAAATACGCAATCAAGTATATAGAATTGTTAGTTGTTAGTTCTAGGTTAATTTTCCATATGTCGGATATAGTAGAATCAAATAGTGAGTCCGTCAGTCAGTCAGTGAGTCACTGAGTCAGTCATAAGAGATACAAAGTATATCAATCTATAGGACATGTGAATTTAAATTATTAAGTAATTTACACAGGTCTGGAAAGAGTTCACCTACGAGCATGAAAACCTAAACTTAAACAATGAAATAGGGGTTCGTACCGATCATGTAGGTCGGTAACAATCTTAGCGTATCTTACAGGATATTGCAAGATATTTCAACCCAATTACAAGAAATTAGGATTAAAGAAAGGTTTACTTCATGTATATATACGGACTGGCAATATTAAGGAAATGGCAGAAGAACTATTATCAAGAGAGGGTATAATGTCTGCTGGAATTCATGTCGGTAATTCAGATATAGTAGGAGAATTTGTTTATGAAGATAGCGAACAATTAGTGGATCTGCTTTCACATGTAAAGAAGAAAGATGAGGTAGATAGAGTTGTGTGGTCAGAAGAGGTCTTTCTCCTCCAGGGAAAAGAACATAGCATTCTTGCAGTCTTGGACAGAATAATTGATAGACAGTAATATGTTTATTAATATCACTCATTGGCTATAGGTAGTCTGTAGTTTAGTCGATCAACTATAACATATGATTAGATTAAAAATGATTTTAAAAGCATTTAGATAAATTAATTAACTAATTCGAGATGCCCCTGATGAAGATCACTATGGAGAAATATATTAGAATGAGATAAGATAGATAATTAATTAAATATAATAGTTTTAACCAATTAAAGTTATGTCAATGACATAACGAATTAAATTTATTGTTATCATTAATTGCCTATCATTTTTTGTCATCACTTTACTGGTTTAATCAAAGAAAGCATAAATAATTCATTATTAGTTCTACTCTTCAGGACAAGATAAGATGATACTCGTAATCTATGATGATGATTATGATATTGCATCTAATCCAGACTAGTTTGGAGAAAGCAGATCTTTCAGTATCATCTTTTACTGATCCGTTAATGGCCTTGGAAACGTTTAGGCAGACGCCATCCAGTTATGATCTTGTAATCTCAGATATCCGAATGCTACATCTTACATCTTATCTTTAAACTTGAAGTATACTTTTATAGTTAAAATACATATTTTTACCTGATAATGCCAAAGTCAGCCGGACCAAGGCCTCACTAATACATAAAATCACTTATAGGATGATTTGTTTTCTTGTAGCTTAAGTTGTCTCTTTTTTTAATTGACCAACTAACTCTTCCAATACCTGGATTAATCGCTTTTTTTGTGCCTTATCTGTTGTACTCCATTTTTCGCTCGTGGATCGCTTGTGTGCTAATTTGTATTTGATTCCGGTCATAGAAGTTGTATAACTATTCGCATCTAGTTTTTTAACATTTTGATGCGCAAGGATATACCAATGATACTCTGTCCCCACCGGAACACCCGATCCTTCTGGAGCGTGGCCTGCCCTTCTTTTGTTGACATCATAAGTAAATTCCCATTTTTCTGGCATTATCTTTGTCTCCTTCCATTCTCCTTTATCATAATACCACTTGTGGCTTCCTCCTACTTTCATGCCAGTATATTTCTTGCCTTCAAACTCTTTGTATTCATTATAAGAGTTCAAGTCATTTCTTTTAATTTGACCATTTTTTCTTTGAATAGTTTCTTGGCCCATAAGAAGATCATGTCCCTAATAATTTATTAAAGATATAGAATTACGAAGAATACTACACTCCTAAAATCTTTCCTTCTTATATTATTTGCGTTAAAATTAAAATCCAATATATTTCTAACGATAATATGAATAGCAGAACAAACGGTCAGATAATTATCATTTGCAATAGTTTTGCTGATTCTTCGTCAGTGCAGGAGTGAATGACAGATTTCCGTTTTGCTTTAAAATGCTTTTAAATTATTTGTATTATAGGATGATTATCGAATATCTGTTTGCCATTAGAGCTTATTATCTTCTATTTCTCATACCTTTTTTAAGCAATTTCAACGACTGCGTTTTCGTTCCAATATAGCAACTTATCCTGTTTAAGGCATATCGTGAATTTCTAACCAAGAGCTATGTTGGACCCTTTCGAGTTATGTTAACTATTCTAAATTCTATGCCGCTATCTTTCACGCCAATTCTAATTAGGCCCAAACTTTCTAACCGGTCTAGATAATTATAAACTTCCTTCTTAGGTAATCCACTTTGTGTAACAAGGGCAGTATCGTATACGCCGTTAGGGGTATTACCCTCTTACATTTCTGCAATGTGACCGGGGATATTTTTCATCTCTTTGCTTATAAACATAGCAATCAGATTGATAATTACTACTTTAGTTCTTCGATGACATAGAATGTTGAATCAACTGTTCGTAGATTGTTTGAGTCAGTTTAATATTGTCAGTCCAAGCTTTCAAAAATTCATTATATACATTAAGCCATGCGGTATTATGAGCTTGCCAAAACTTTACTCCAATAATGAATGGATCACAAATGCTTAATGCATTAGTAATGTGTTGTCAGACATAATTAATAGAAGCCAATTAATTACTTGAAGTAATCATTCAGCAATATATATTTCTACTATTCACCTGCATTGGCATAATGGCTTACATAACTGTTCAATTGCTATTACATGATCTCATAAACTTAAGTCTCATAATCATAATCATAAACTTCTTGGTTAAGCAGATTATTCTGATTATTTTATATAACATTCCTGGTGTACATACTGACGTAAAAAGGGATTCAGATAAAGCTGAGATATTTCGTAAAATAGACCGCCATCTGACCTTATTGAGCATTCATCAATTACAACGACAAGTTGCATATTTACGAACAGGTAGAAGAATTGGAAGAATTAAATCAGTCGCTAAGACAGTATAAGAATGGAAAAAAGTTAAAACAATAACTAGCATAATGCATTAGGATCAGTATGCTACTCGGAAGACTTTTGCATCTACACCCATTGGTTTCTATTCAGATACAGACACTTTGTAATGATGATCTTAATGATTTACCATACACTACAGTGAATGTTAAAGCCTTTTCTTCCTTTATTTACCCATTCGTTGAAAATAATTAATAAACATGCGTAATAAATATGTCGTGACAATCGTTGTAGTGTATCACCTTAGAATTATCAACGAAATCAGGGATTCTCAAAAGTTAGAATGTACTCGACTTTCATAAACCATATTTATGAACAGTATATTCTCAAGCTATTCATTTTTGAGATGAGCTCTAAGCAGAATATGCATCAGAAGGAGTCAATGTTGCAGAGCCAGTAACATACTCTATTTGAGGATCGTCAATTAATAATTTGTCAAGCTCATCAATATACATGCGCATTACTTTGAATCTGAGCATTCTGTCTTCGTCCATTGAAGGAACACGTTGATATCTCTTGAATATCAATTCCTTTTTAGCCTCTAGATTTGTTCCTGCTGGATAGACTACCTTGAGCATCACACTCCCTTCCCAGTCCTTGTACATACCTTCTAGGTGTAAAATATCCAATACTAACTTTTGATCTACCTTGGGAAACAAGGTCTGCACATCATGAAGAAGATTTTGGTACGAAGACCTCAATTTTGAGGAGGATAATGACATCTTTGTATATTCACCAGCACGATCGATTGTCATACAAATAAGAAATGGATAGCATATAATTTAACTATTTATAACTTATTCAAATTTATAATTTTCATCTATAAATTCTGAGGTGTTATTCAAATGTACAACTCCGCTTTCGAAATCCTTTACAGATGATGTCGGAATAAGGTACTTGTCTGGAGTGATCGGTCCGGATGTAACTAGAAGTTTTTCGGATTGAACTGAAGAAATAATCCCGATTTCCTTACCATCGCTAGCATATACAGGTTTGTTTACCAAGTTTTGTAGTTCATTAATCCATTTATTTTCAGAGCCCATGATATATACAAAGGATCTAAAACATCGCTTATATCAATTCTAGTTTAGGGTATTTGAGATGTTATCCCAAGATATGAACTAAACCAAATTGATTGACTTTATATTCCATTACAACCCACGGTCTTATCTGGTACGTGGTTTGATCTTTTAGATTCAGTATAACTTGAACTATAGTTCGAGATGCATTGTAAAAATCATGCTTGAATACAGTTAGATCTTTCTAAACGCATGATCCGCTATACGTGTTGAGAGCCAAGATATGTCAGGCTAGCGAATACTATCTAACAGCTTCTCCTGAAGGCATTACCTAAGAATAAAGGATGCCATATAAAGTCAAGTTTACACAGATTTCGCGAACATCAATATGAGTTATATAATAAGTACCGATTTTTAAAGTATCAATACCCCTTCTTGTAGTACTGCCTATTCCTCTAATTGTTGAGGTTAATCTGTGACTAGCCGTCACTATTACATCAAATTGGCTCTGATTTGCTACCTTAATTATTTCGCCTACAGCACAACCTATGAATCTCAAACGCAATATTCTTTAGTACTCTTTTTTACATAATCTTACCTTCTCCTCTATTATTCCCTTCAATAACCTTAGGTAGAGAATCTTACTTTACATTTTCAAAATGAATGACAAGAAGTGATGATATACGAGTAAATAGTGTAAAAGAATCCACTGAACTAGGCTACGAGCTAATAAAGTAGAGATTCTATGGCAACAGATATTTTATTCAAAAATTTAGTCACACCATGTCTATATAATATTTATCTATTAAATCGTCTATTCTATACTTAAACTAATATACAAGTGTTATATATGACATTGCACAGGATACTAACAGCCATATAGGACACAAACATGTTATTCATTTACTGCCTCCCTTACAGTGACAAACACCCGCTTACCCTTTAACAAAATGTTTAAACATTTCTTTTATGTTTCATTAAATCCAAGTAATCAGAATACCATTTCCTTGTCCGTTCATCACTATTTTTTAGTTCACTTTCTGTTTTGAATGTCTGAAACTTATCGAAATCATCGGGAAAACATTCTAGTGCATAGGGTGTTTCTTTTAGTCGAATCCATTCATTTAATGGAATTATTTCTTTGTCTCTCCAGTGGTTTGAGTCACTGTGATCACCATCAAAGGAATCAAATCTTTCAATCCTTCTAGAAAGATTATCAATTGATTTTTCTAGATTCAATATTTTGTAATCTCTCCTCTAATGATTTAATATGGATAATTGATTGACCTTCCTTAAACAATGCAAACTTGGCTTCATTGCATTC
>JBQCDO010000399.1:0-2164 GCA_051961195.1 Nitrososphaeraceae archaeon
CGGTACCGGTGGCAATGGCGGTAACGGTGGCAATGGCGGAGAAGCTAATGGCGATAATGGCGATAATGGCGATAATGGCGATAATGGCAGTAACGATGGTAATGGCGAAGATGCTAATAGTGACGTAGATGATGATAGCTTTGAATTCTAACAATTAACGAAGATATCTAAATGTCGATATTATGCAGCTGTTGCCCCGGTAAGGTTGACTTCAAGTTATAAGATGCAGCAAATTAATTTTTATTTCATGTAGCGGTTTATTTTCATATAATGGGTTGGTTTACTAAATACTGCCCCCAGAATTTGAGGCTCAAGTTCAATTGTAAAGTGTTTCACTGACTTTCTTACAGGCTGCGTGTATCATAGGCTAGATCTGAAAGTGGAGACATATCTATGGTATATATAGAAATGTGAGTATGAGAACGTTTGTACAAATATTATTATGTACACTTTCGACCCTTATTTTCTATGACAAGCACTGCTCGGGGCGGCAAGAATATTAGTCTATACCAGGAGGAATGTATATGATTTTTCGAACGAGTTTGAAGGGCGGATCTAGCAATGATTCAGTTAAATATTGATGAGTATGACTGGAATAAATAATTATTTCTTTGCAATGATGAGTTCATCTAAAATTGTCGATAATAACAGATTTAGTTCACCTCAGAAACTCATATCATGGGCTGAATTATGATGTCCATCAGTACATCAATCTGGAAACTCATTGTATGGGAGAAGGATGAAAGATGGTAATAAAAAGGTAAAAAGGAATTTAATTGAAGCAGACAACACTGCATCTAGGACTGACAGTAGATTAAGGAAATTCTATCCAAGTCTGGCCAAAAGACATGGGCGTCGCATTGCAATAACACATGATGCCAACAAATGATGTAATATAAATGGCACATGCTATAACATATAGGAAACTATACAAAAAAAGAAGAACTGGCCTATACGAAATAAAATTAAGGGGATCCAACACCAAGATAATGAAGACTGGCCTGAGTAGCATTAATTATAGTAATAAGGTTCCTAGCCACAGAGGACCTTTTATGATGCATGATTCCTTAGGATTTTTAGTTAGTGTAAACCGATGAGCACATCATTCAATTGAGCATATTATAGAGAGTTGACCCTAGGGAGATCTCCTTTACCGTATTAGGAACTTTTCTAGCTGTTACATGTTCACTAAACATTATTTTTAATAGATGAAAAGCAGCATCTATTATCCATCTATGCCTGTAGCTCACGCTATACCTCATCTTTCAAGATTTGTCTGTGGTCTTATTACGAATATATTCCTAGTATGACAACTAGTTGACCGGACTGGAATTGCTTCTTGTCTTTAGACCAAATTTAGTGTGGTTCTTTGATAGTTACCAGAATTTCTTATTACTATCATAAATAACATCAGCTAATACGCCTTTTACATGATACCTCTCGAAGAATTCATTAGATTAACCTCGTGCCGTCATCATATACCTCTATACTTGTTACTCCTAGAGAAATGATCTTCTAGTTTGTTCTTGATATCACCTGCTAAATGTACCTTTAGATACTCTTTTCTAATGTGCTATTTATAACCTGTCCATTCTCCACGACTAGCTATTTAAACCTAGACTGGCTAATATAATCACAATATCATTTCCTAATTTTTCATTGATTTTAATCTCTAGCATGTTTATACGTTCATAATGTACTAAAATGCAATGCAGGGTACCTGAGTACTTCACATATGTTGTAACTACATCCTCCATCTGTCTATATGGCAGATGAAAATAGGATCTCTTCTAACCTTGAATCTGAATAAACAAATCCTGGTAGTCATAGGGTTCAACAACCAATCATACATGGTTCATTGGAAATAATTCATGATCCCATCCATCAAGTAAATCAAATCAAGATTACCTGGCTACATCTTCCTAGTGAATGATTACAAAAGCCAATCAATTATTACCACTTACTTACTATTAGGTAGTTAGATGGAGAGTGGGCAAACAAACATGACTTACAACGTCATGGATCCAGCATCGAAACATCGAGATTCACTGAAGCTTTTGTTTGTACCTTTGCGATATTATTATTTAAGGTGTAATGAGTTAGTTGACAATTCTTTTTTTGGTACCAGATAGTCAGATAACTTGTCCCTAATAAAATTAAGTCA
>JBQCDO010000400.1:0-2025 GCA_051961195.1 Nitrososphaeraceae archaeon
AACACCCTTACTCCACGTTAACGTTGCTGCTCAAGTTGAACGTGGTCTGTTAGGAATAGCTGTACAAAAGAATACGAATATTCATGCTCCGACCTACGTATTTTTATATTATACAGAGGCTGGCAACAGCGGCGCTGTGGCAGGTAATAGAATTTATAGATACGAATTGACTAATAATAATCAACAGCTAGTCAATCCTAAGCTACTGTTAGATTTACCCGGAAATCCAGCGCCAGGCGGGGAAGAAAATCATAATGGCGGAAAACTTGTAATCGGTCCAGATCATAATGTATATGCAATAATTGGTGATGTCGGTGATCATAGAGGTCAAGCTCAAAATGTTATAGGTGGACCCGCCTTCGATGGCACCGGAGGCATATTGAGGATAACACAAGATGGAAGAATAGCACCAAATCCACCGTTGGGAGCAACAACGCCTTTAAATATCTATTATGCTTATGGGATTCGCAACGGCTTCGGTATAGACTTTGATCCTCTTACGGGAACACTATGGGATACAGAGAACGGTCCATCTTTTGGTGATGAACTTAATCTAGTCAAACCTGGGTTCAATAGTGGGTGGGTTAAGATTCAAGGTTTTGCAAAGGATCAGCGTGCTGGGAAGGCAGACCCAAATAAAGATTTAGTTAGCCTTGGTGGAAAAGGGATTTATAGTGATCCTAAATTTGTTTGGACTCCACCTATCGCTCCAACTGCCTTAAAATTCCTAAATTCTGATAAAATGGGCAAGCAATATCAAAATACTATGTTTGTGGGAGACGTTCTTACAGGTAATTTGTATAACTTTAAACTAAATGCACAGAGGAATGGATTGATATTAAGTGGAGCCCCTGAGAGTGGAATTACAAATAGTCAAGGGCAATCAGCGCAAGGAGGGATAGTATTGGGAAAGGGATTTGGTCTAATTACGGATATACAGGTCAGTCCTGATGGTTATTTGTACATTCTGGGATATGGTGGAACAGTTTACAAAGTAATACCTGCTTCTTTGAATAGCCCCTAAAGTAATCTAATATATGATTACTACAACTATCACTCATTTTAACTATTTAACATCAGCATGATATACCCAGGATTATTTGCAATACCTCTACTTGATGCATTAGAGAAGCTGTTCATGATCACAAAAGTCCCATTGTAAATCTAAGATATTAAAGAAAAGTAAACAAGCTTTCATAAGTGAGGTCAGTATGCAATTATATTAAGGCAAATTATACGCTCAACTATAACAAATCCCTATTCGCGGATCGTCTGCCGCCTTCGTTTTAAAATAAGATGTTATGCCTATATTCAATAAGAGAGATGTGACACCAAGGTGAACGCACGACTTCACTAACGATCACTTCTATAAACGTTCTTAGCAAACTTGTAATTGATAGACTCAACTATATATAGAATTGTTAGAATAATAGAATATATTATTATCAAATAACCGAAATGTGACAGATCTATCAAATAAGAACCATGATATATTCCACTGAAGGACACCGGACTGGCTATCTAGCATATCGGATGACATAACGGCTATAACGAAAGAATACACCTATTCTTTAAGTGGAACAAGTATATCATCCCTGTGAAAATGATGAACAACTGTAGCTGGACTAACGTCCATTACCATCATGGGGCTAGTAATCTGTCATTGTATTTCATATTGAAATAATTCGAAAATGTCTGGACAAATTGCATCAGACACGAAAGGCACTTTTATCTAAGATAAATGAAATTGAGAAAGTTTTTCGCGTATGAATGCAAATTAAATTAGTGCTAAAAGGAAATGCGTTTCTCCATCAGGTTAATTTTTCTAGATCGCCACAGTTATGCGAAAGACGTATCACTACTAATTAGAACACCAAAGTAATACTGGTGAGGATTGAGAGCAATATCTGTAGTACTGCATCAGATATACTACACTTAAAGACATTAATTATTATAATCATTCTTAACAGATCTTGATGTCTTAATTATTCAATACAAATCTCGATTTACGGCCGGATTGGTCTA
>JBQCDO010000401.1:0-9179 GCA_051961195.1 Nitrososphaeraceae archaeon
ATATGCTTGCACTTGGCATTGTGGCGAGCATAATCTGGGCAGGAACAGGTCCATCCAGATTTGGATGTAGTAACGGTATAAATGTTGTCACCAGACGTCGATCTAACACCATAATATGAGTCATCAATCATTGTTATTGCGCCACTTGTTTGGGCAATCAATCTGCCTTGCTCTTCGCGGTGAACAAGCTGTCTAGGCATCTTTAATTGGCACGCATCTTCTACAGGAAATTTCGGCTACGAGAATCTATCATTTATTCAACACATTATACAAGTATCGATTTTCTATCTTTAGATTATCGAGACTTATTGGCAGAAAGCCGCCCCTCCTTGCAGAATTAATATTGTGTTTAATCAAGTAGTTAGGACTGAAATCTAGTTGCCTTAAATTACGACACTTGCCAAGCCAATATCTAATTATATTAGAAGCCTCATCTGCAAAGCACTTTCTGACGTTAGTAAGATAGGGTGCTAGAATGCGCCACATAACGTATTTCCTGTAATCATCTAATGCAGTAATTTTTCTATCCACCGAATCGTAGTTGAATTTGTGGTTTGGAGCAATATGTAGGGGCCTCATCCGCCATTAATATGGTACTCCACAGGCTTTATACCACATGATTGTTGGAATATTTGTGCAAAATATGCAAAGCCTAGTGAACAATAGAATTTAATGCGGTGAGGGAATGTTTAGTGCAAGTAATGAATCACTAGTGATATCTTAATTGTTCTCGCTTAGTTTTATAATGTACTGTGTCTTTAACTCAATTGGACATCTACAGATCTTTAGTTATAGATCTTGCATTCCGATAATAATTTATTCTCAGTATTATTATATGTACGTAATGATATTAGTATGTCACATAATTCAAAAAAAATAGAATATAGAAAGCTATCCCAAGATGAAATAGGAATTGAGGTTACTAAGATTAAAGGATGGAATACTACTGAAACTGAAAAAATTAGTAAAGAATTTCAATTTAAAAATTTCGTTCAAGCATTCAGTTTTATGACAAAAGTAGCTATGGAAGCAGAAAAGATGAATCATCATCCGGAGTGGTTTAATGTTTATAATCGTGTAAAAATTGAATTGGTGACTCATGACCTTGGCGGCATAAGTACATATGATATCAAATTTGCCGATACTATCAACAAATTGTATGAAGATAAAGAGCAACAATAACAACAGAGAAGATATTCTAGTTTAGAATTTTAGCAATTATAGCATTACTTAACATAAATCAAGCTATAAGACATATGTACTTGAAGTAGCTGAACTATCTAATAATTATTTATATAATACAGCTAATCCATTAAGCCCTCTGTTTAAATCCCGCAAATAAAAAATAGTAAGAAATCTATCGTGAACAA
The DNA here is from genome assembly GCA_051961195.1 of Nitrososphaeraceae archaeon. GTDB lineage: Archaea > Thermoproteota > Nitrososphaeria > Nitrososphaerales > Nitrososphaeraceae > JARBAU01. The sequence continues at coordinate 1,371 of JBQCDO010000401.1, forward strand.
TTATTTTGGACATCAACATGTAAAGGCTTTCTCTGATAGTCTTGTCTCAAAATTCGAACAAAGGTGCAAAACCAATCGAATTAAGAATGCCGTATAATCAAATAAATACTAAAACATGAGGATGCTAATCGCTGCCCGAATGCACGAGTTTATCGCATCAACAATAACTAATTCATCAAAGCAAATCTTAGCCGAAATTACTAAAGCAGCACATCAAGTGGTTAATGCTACTCATTATGTTACGCCTTGTACCGCCTCCATAAACCAATTTGGTAGTCTATTATTTCTTACAAATTGACTGAATGCTGAGTCCAACACATAAGTTATAGCCCAGTCGTCTTGAGACCTAATAGATCTCCCACATGTCTGTACAAGTCTTAAGGCAGTTTGCCAGTTATACCAACTAGGGTCTTGTTGTCGTTTCGTATCAGTCCACCTATCACCTTTGCTTGGGTATGGAACTTTAACTAATATCTGAAACCTTGCATAGTCATCTTTTAGGTCTAGACCGGTGTGTAAAGAAGGCGAAATTAAGACAGTTGGTTTTGTTGATTCAAAGTGTTCGACTAGGACTTGATCTCTAGATCTAGACCGGTCTCGTAACTTATTATTATAACTCTCTTTTTGCTCAGTAGATATCAGCCTTCGTCTATTTTTCAGACTAAGGAATTTTTCTATAAACTCTAGTTGAGCGTATGATGTAGTATGTATAATGCCTTTCTCATCTTTATGCTTTGACATTACTTTGTCTATAGCGTTGGCAATTGTTTGTTGTGTAGTCTTGGACTGAAGACTCTGATAATTTAGATACGCCGTGTTTAGTGGATATATTGGTCTATTTTCTGGTGGAAAGTCTGAGCTTGCTTGTATGAATTTTACCTTATCCTTTTCTTTGTCAAGTCCTATATTTCTACAAAATGTATTCACATCTAAAATAGTCGCACTCATTATGAGATTATAGATGCATTTTTCAAATAATTTTCTGCAATGACTTGAGATATCAAGAGGTTTAAATTCTAGTTTTGTTACCTTGTTACTAACACTATCCCTTGTAATATTTGATACAATCCAATTTTTAGGGTTTGACTTCATATTCTCTATAACAGAATTAATTCTCTCCACATCATCTTTAGCATCCTGAGCAACTTCTTCAGATTTCATATCTGGAATTGCATCGTCGATTTGTTTTACTAGAGTTTCAAGGAAGACTATCCACTTATCCATGGAATCGTCATAACCATAAGATACCTGCTCCAACTTATATGGCGCAATATACTGCTGTAATATCCTTTTTGATATAGATATGCTCACGCGCCCTACTGTTTGGGTCTCGATCTGGTGTCCTTCATCGAGTATCAGCAGTTCTTTAGATGGTAAAGCACTTGGGCTAGCCTGTGATATTCTCAAGAGTAATAGAAAGTTGGCATAGTTAAAGATCGAATGCTTTGCTACTTTACCTTTGTTTAGCTGATCGTAATATGGGCATGATACAAATTTTTGCTTTCTCTGGTATAAAACGTCTGGAGTTAGATTAGCAAGGTGCAGCCAGCCTCTTAGGCTCTTGGTTGTGTTGGTACTATACTCTAGGTATTCCTGAGATCGTTCAGGAGTAAGATTTAATGATGGTAATGCATAGTCATCTACAAAGGTTCTATACCTACATCCCTCGTGGAAGTTGCAATGTCCGCCACAGCGGCCAGAACGCAGGCATTGTTTGTGATCGTGTGTATAACCTTGGCGGTCTTGCCTGCATGGACCGTATAATGTAGTTGTATGGGAACATTCGGTCATGCTCTGGTCATCACTGCCGCATTTACTACATCTGAACAATTCGCTTGAAATGAGATCATCCTTAACCAAACATGGAAATTCACTCATCCCTTTCACGGTCTGTATAAATGGGAAATCCCTAGCGTACTGTGTCTGCAAATCTTTTGTAGCCGAACAGATATAACTAGAGCCTAATGTCTTACCCACTGCCACAGCTACTGGTGATTTACCAAATCCAGTTGGAGCCTCGAGTACTATAGTCTTGTAGCCTTGGTTGAATGCCTCACAGATCTTTCTTAGTATATCTAGTTGCTTGGGTCTAATATGTTTAAAGGGAAAGTTTGAGGTAAACTCTTGCAGGGTGAATTGTCGGCTTTGCCTTACTTGGTTTAACTCTTCCATGCCTATCAACTGCTGCTACTATTATTACAACATCTCTTTAAACTAGTCTGCAAGTGTGCGCAAGTCAAGTTAGGTAACGCTCGTTTGCTATCCATACCTTCGTAATTAGGCTATTATTTCACTATTGAAAGTAAACGTATTATGATAAAATGATTCAATATTTCATGAATAATAATGTGCAAAACTAATTTCCAGGCTATTCACAGTTGAATAAATATGTAGCTAATAGTATATTGGTCCTGTTAACTTAGCGATAAGCTATAGCTGCGAGCATTCTCTCATATCCTATGAACTTATTTGAACGTGAGAGAACATCCGCAGACCTGATGCTGTATGCATTGTACTTATATTTTCTAGGCCTAAGTAAGTTTCAGAAATAAATCTAGAGCAATCCAACCATTCGAAGGAGGAAGGAGTCATGTTTGCTATATGGAAATGGGTTCAGAGATTCAACCCTAGACGTCTATACTGTTGTAAAAGAATATCTACTTTTCTGATTGATGAAACCATGTTGCAGATTGGCACTGACCAAGCGTGGTTATGGATTGCTGTTGTAGAACCAGTGCACAGACAAATTCTTGGAGTTTATGTACATCTCAAGACATAGGAATATGATTGTAGCAGAATCGTTCTTGTGAACGTTGATCATGATTTATGGTAAACAGATTATATATTCAGATGAGGTATTTGGTATCTTGAGGCATGCATATCGTTAGGACCCAAGCATAGGCTGCATTCCCTATATGAAAAGAGCATAGTTTGAAAGAATGTTCGAATATTTAAGGATAGAACAAGCATTTGATGATTATTATCCATATATGAGAGCTGGATTATGCAATCTTAGACATGTTCGCAAATGGTTAATTCTGTTTGTCTTCATATATAATAGTGTAGTTAAATCCGCTACTAAATTTGCTAATTTAAGGAGGTGGAAATATTTAAGTTAACAGGGCCTAACTATTAGTAGAAAAATTTTAATCCTTCAAATATTTAACATTATTAGACATACCATAATCATCTTCTTTAAGCTTGATCACAATTGTATTACTTATTCTACTAAATATCCTCTGTCTCCTCTTGTTAGTAAATATCCATCCTAATACTACATCGAAAGGAAGTAAAAATGATTTACCAAAGCTTTCTATTGCGGCAGTCTTTACATCTATAAGCTTACCCGATAGATCAGTTGTCCTTAAATGCAATAGTCTTTTACCAATAGATTGTCCTGTTTTAAATTCGAAGTAAGTCCAATATCCCAGAAATACAATACTTGAAATGAGGTAATGTAAGGGTTCTATACTTTTGTATGCCCTAATCATATTATTATCAAACCAAAATGGCAAGGATAATGCAGCAAAAAGTATTGCAAGGCCAATCGATACAATAATAAAATCTATTAGCCAAGCAAGGAATCTGTCTGTCCAGCTAGCAAGAAGTAGGTTAGAAGGAACGTCCATCTGTTCACTTGAAAAATTTGACATTTGATCTAGTTTATAGATACGTGGTTGAGATATAAAAGCATGTAATCATGATACCATTCAATAAATAGGCATTATGAGATTAAGGAACCACACAAACAGTACAATAGTTAGACAAAACCAACACACTATATCCACTGATGATTAAACAACTTTAATTGCAGTCTGCATGCCCTCTGTATCAGAAATAAACTACTGATATTTGTCAGGTTTTGGTTCTTGATTTACTTGTAATTACTGTTGGGATTGGCACGCGCTATCAACCATACTTGGGTCGCAAGCATTCAAGGAATTGTGGCTCACAGTACATGTATTATGGTCATATTATTTGATGAGAAATTGTCGATGCTATGGAATCCAATTTATATTTGATCGAAAATTAGCAATTGTTACATATTATGATTCATTTATACATTTAATATATGAAAGATCTTGAACCATCTCAATTCGACAAATTACTGTCATCGCATGAAAAGGCGCTTGTGATGTTTTACGCAGACTGGTGTCCTTATTGTCAAAAATTCAAACCAATGTTTGAATCAGTCGCAAAACAAGAGCATAAAAAAACTACTCAGAAAAAATACAAAATGTATGGCTCTAAAGTAAATGATGATGATAATCCATTATGGGACAGATTTTCTATAAACGCCGTTCCGACTCTGATAGCCTTTGACAGGGGCGAAATTACATCAAGAAGAGATGCTAAACGCGGGGTTGGCCTTAGCAAAACAGATCTCGATTCTATATTGGGTGAAATAGAATGAGTCTGATTTAATTAGCTGGTTTTGTCAGGTTATGGCTTACCTTTTTATTTATTAGCCAATTGCAGTTGATCGACAAATCTTCTATTAAATATGATCTATCTAACCTAATTACACATCATTAATATGCTAATTTTGTAAATGAATTTGAAGGTTTATCGCGCAAAGTTTATGAATACAAAACTAATAACCATCTGCTAAGACTATAGGTGTGCTGACGGCGAATCGTCCATTATTATTATTATTGCAACTCATAATGACTTCTAATTTCTATATTATAAAGCAGAAGTTAAAACAAAGAAAAATAATGACGCAAGCAAGAAATTTACAAAACAAAAAATCGTAATAGAAGGAACGTAATAGTACTTAGCACGAATGTCATCATACATGTATAGTGTTATGAACTTTAACCTAAAATGGTGTTGTCCTATTTGTGATCATTACATTTTCATGATGAAATCAAGTGAACTCTAGAGTAATAACAAAAACCATAATTAGGACATATTGGGTTGTGAAATGTTGGATTATATTCTGAATGGCAATTAAAAGACTATGTAAAAACTATTAGCTATGCCTTTGATAAAAAAAGCGAAAAATGATAGTATATATAAATATACTGAATATATAAATAAATTTTTAAATGCAATAAAGATCATTAAAAGGTAATTGATACATGTATAATTGTATGAATCCCTCCTCAATTTCAGATCAATCTACGAAAGGAAAAAAGAGAATTCCAGTAGATTCAGATATTGACAGTAGTGCTGTTACTACAATAAGAACTAATAATAAGAACTAATAATAATACACAAGCAACAGCAGTACATACCGCTTCATCATATCCAATTTATTATGAGGCTAAAGAAAGCCTAATCTCACAACAAGTCTCTCAAAATAGAAGACAATAAATTTATGAATATTTAAAATTATTTGGCTACAAACCTGATAATACAATTCTTCAAATATATATAACAGGCTTTTTCAACAAAAAGAAATATTCTCAAAGAGAAGTGGAGAAACATAGATCAGCAGTCAAGAGATATGGAGGTACAACATTTGTTATTGTAGGCAGCACACATGATCCATCTATTATGGATAAAATAGTAACTCCTAAGAAAAAAGATCCCTACGATAAAAGCCCTGGATATGTAGGATATTTGTGAAAGAACAAGGATCCAGAGAAGAGACCGCCTCATGAGAATATACCTTTAGATTTTACTCCTATACATTTGCCATACCCAACCGAGTGGAAAACATGTTTGCAACAAAGGGATTTATGATAGCTCTTCACGTACCATCTTCATTTGCAAAATATAAGAATAAATTGACTAGGACACTATATAAAGTTGGAAGAAAAACTAGCAATATCGATGTTAGAAAAGAATGGTCTTTTCTAGATGATTTAAAAAGTATTAGTGCGGATGCCCCATCTCAGTCTTTTCCTGATAGCAGATATTTACAAGAAGAAGTATCACGAGTAAGAAAACAAAAACATGGAGTAGAAGAAGAACCAATTGATATTCTTAAAACTAGATTAGCAAAAGGACAAAAGATTACTAAGGAAGAATATCATGAACTGAGAAAAAGCAATTGAACAATAATGATATTATCAATACTATTTTTATAACATATCAATACTTGGCCTCATGCAGATGTAATAATTCGAATAAAAGCCATGGACTTGCAGCATACCTTGAGCAGGATATTGAAAGTCTACTAAAATAGCTAAAATGTGTTTGACGTAGACACATCGAGGTAGTATGCTAGGGGAAAAATAGTTCAAAATATCACGTAAAGGTAAATCAATGTAAGGTACAAATATGATAGCCCTAATTTTAAAAGGTGTTGCAAAACGTAGGAGTTGTGTACAGGTTACTGGAATATATGTGATAGACATACATGAAGGAGGGTATGCTGAGTTACATCCTGCATATCAAATCTAAAAAGCCTTATGATAAATGAGCAGGGACTATTAACTTAAGAAGTATTATAGGAAATATTGCTCCTAGCCAAGCATGAAATCGCTAGTAAAAGCTACAGATATGCAGTTAAGTTAACTGAACTGATGAGTATAAAATTCATTATGTATTCTTATATTATGAGGCAGCATTTGACAAAGATGTCTACGATCTATCACTTTTGTTAATTTTAAGTACTACAGTTTTCAGAAGAATATGCCAACAATAGTCCACTTTGAAATGCCTGCAGATGATGTTGAAAGGGCGAAGAAATTCTATACTGATCTATTTGGATGGAAAATAGAAAAGTGGCCCGGAACAAGCAGTAAGAATAGTTCTTCTTCTAGTATGGAATATTGGATAGTAAGTACAACAGATGACAAAGGAAATAAAGCAGCTATAGGTGGAGGATTGATGAAAAGACAAGAGCAACATCAACAAATTACTAATTTTATAGATGTAAATTCAGTAGATGAATATTCATCAAAGATAGAAAAGCTAGGTGGTAAAGTAGTTGTTACTAAGATGGCAGTCCCAGGGATGGGATATTTTGCAGTATGTCATGACACTGAGAATAACAGTTTTGGAATATGGGAAACTAATGAAGGTGCAAAGTAAGGGAGTAATTTAATAACATCTTAGGATGATAAAAATCACTGTTATTTATTATATTTATTTCTAGCTATTGTACAAATAATAGAAATAAAGTTAGCAAATAATAAATATCTGATTACTATATCGAGCATGAAAGTCTATTCTAGATATGATATACTGACATTTTGTTATCCTTTCTTACTATTGTGATATAAATATACAGGTTTTTAATCAAAATGAGCCGCTCAGTTTCACAGTTGCTATTTTGTTAAGTTTACTTTTTTCATTTTTGGTCGTAGATAGATTAGATCAGGGCCAAATTTCTATTAGATTATTAATAATGAGTAGAAACAATAATGAGTATACAAACTATTAAGACGTATAATTAAGGAATCTTGGGACGCATGCACATATGATCAAGTTCACATTTAGTTCAATATAGATGTCTAGCTTTACAGATATTGGGATTCCAAGAAAAACTGATATAATTTTTTTAATTCTACACTACATTGGATAAAGGATCACAGAAAAGTATTTCAAAATTTTGGGAGGTACTACGGCCAATGAATGACAGTACTAAGATTACCGGTATAGGTGTCAGCAGTAGTAACAACAATACTCGTACTAGTGGCCAATTATTAATCCAGTGTGGAGGGCATGGAAATTTACAACAAATCATCACGATGTTAGAACGAATTACACATTTAGACCAATTCAAGAAGTATTGTAGAAGCCCATGGTGGCAAAATATGGGCTGAGAATAATCCTAATGAAAAGGGAGCTACTTTTTCCTTTAGTCTACCACTGATGGAACCATCATGGAATTAATTGCTATATTCACCTTTA
>JBQCDO010000402.1:0-7445 GCA_051961195.1 Nitrososphaeraceae archaeon
GATACCTCTATACTATATTTTTATCCTATTTAGTCCAGTTCTTCTATAATAATGTCTAAAGATGAGCCTATAGATGGACCAATTGAGGAGTATCGTAAAGAGACGGTCAAGAAGTTAGAAAGAGAAAAGGAAGTTGATACTATTGATAGAGATACAAGCAATGAATCTGTGGCGTGACTGACTTGACTGACTACTATCGAATAAGCTACTTATCCTGCCTGTCTTGGCCATTGTTATTAAATACAATGCACGCCGGCGTTCTTACCCTGGCTTTTTGCCGCAAAACATTATATCACACATATCAGTGCGGTACATTACGGTTGGTAGTAACCAATGAGTAATCTAGTTGCAATTTGTAGCCTATAATCGTGCTTAATACGAGACATCTACTGCATCGCTTGTCTGTGAACTCCATTCAGTAATTTCTTATTGAACTCGTGATATCGCTAAAAACCGGTACACACTATCTGCTGAGCAGCTGAAGAAAATATAATGGAAAATTTTGTTACATGGGTTAGCGTTATAGGCACTATCGCTGGAATCTTAGTGCTATTATCATTCATACCGCAGATAATGAAAGCTTACAAAACAAAAAAGATGTTTGATGTTTCTGCTCATCTAATGATCTTGATTGCAAGCGGAATGTTTCTCTGGGTTATCTATGGATTCATTAAATCAGACCCAGTAATAATTGGAACCAATGCTACAGGTTTTGCTCTAAATATCACTTTATTAATTATGAAGCTAAGATATGATAAAATGCAGAAAGGTATGGTACGGTGAAAGCATAAGAAGAGCCGAATCCTCTCTCAAGTGCATATTATATGTATTAAAACTAAAAGTCTTTGATTAATGTAGTTCTTCGCTCATTTTTCACTTACTAATGGTACTGGAGTATCACCATAGTTCTATCCTGAACACCCTATAGTAGTGGAGGGCTTCTTTGATTGTCTTTTGAGATCAATGATGATGCAGATGTGTATTTTGAGTTTATTAAGAAATTATTATCAATAATCTTCTGTTGTCTTTACTTCTGAAATCCATTCACACTTGAAACCAGCCTTCTCATGATGCTTTACTACTGCCTCTAAATTTGGAGCATCCAATAGACAAAAGAGCCTATCTTCTTCTTTATTATAAATCAAGTTATCATGTGTTATACCAAACTCATCTTTAGGAGAGTAATGTACTTTTCTTAGGGTTTCCTCATTTACGCCTTTCAAACTATGGACATCAAGAAACTTGGCCATTCTATTTTTCAACTCCCTGACTTGAAAGCATATTTGCAGATATTCTTCCTTCTTGCCAGTTTGCGACTATATGCACTACACGCATTGGGATGACGCCCAATGAAATCCATTCCATCATTTCAGATATTTCCATAGTGTTTGATATCTCGATATCATATATAATTGTATCGATTTGATATCGGGATATCATTACATTTAATTATGGTGAAGACAAAATAATAGGAGGAGTATGACACGTGATTTAATAATTAGAGGATTTGATGATCAAGTTCATGAGGATCTAGGAAGGTTAGCAAGTCAGAAGGGTGTTTCTATGAATTCCATTGTAAGGGACGCTGTAGACCGGTGGTTAAAAGATCAAAAAGAAATTCCCAAAAAGCATTACTTGGTTATTTATTCTGACGATGAGTCTATGATTGCTTTGCTAAAATCTATGGATAGACTTGCTAAGGAAGGTGATTTGTTCAGATGTTTCTGTGGACCACCATATAGTCCTGAAACTGAACTCCTATCCAGATTAAAATGGTATAATGGTACTGTTATGCCATATTATTATTATAGTAATGACTTTCGTCTAGCAAAAGAACAGCAAAAACATAGAGACCAGAACGATATCGAAAAGTATTGCAGACACGTCATGACAAATATTGCAGACGTTGCTAATAACAAACAACTATGTTGGATGGATTTTCTAATAAATGACATAATGAAAGATTCGTTAAAACAAGCAATGACTGTAGAACGACTTTATGATAACAACAGACTATCTGGTTTGGTATACTGTAACTATAAGACCGAAAATCTGTTAAATTCAGATATAAAGAATATGATCGAATTATTTGAAATGCATGATCAGGTCTTTATACTAAAGGGTACCGAAGTGTACAAGCTTCATGTAACAAAGGAGAACGTTCACAAGTTATTCTTAAATTAAGTAGACTTGGATAAATGGGTATTTACATATCATTCATACCCAAACTCATTCAAGATTATTAAGTAATTCTCCTATTTGCTGATATCTTCAGCACTATTACAGGTATACTCTGTATTACCCTCTACGGATATACATCCTTTCATAAATCCATTTATATAGCATCTAATATCGATCTGTGATTGATCTATTGGATTATTTTTTACATCCTCAACACCTTTTGCAAAGCAGGTGTGGTGTCCCTATTTGGCATTCGCCGGCGAAATCAAAAAACTACTAGCTGCACCTAATACCATTGTCGAGTTGTACAACAATGAGATGGTTAAAGACCGGCGATACAATACCTTCTTACGCCAATTCAGAATATGGTTTATAAATGAAAAGATCGAACAGTGCAGACAGATAAATAGTAGGGCTCCGCGGCCCCGGATGATCAATTCGCCGGCGAGAATCTGGTGGATCGAGAAGCTATTACAAACGCCAATATACGATTATAGGAAGTTTATCATACGACGTATTCTCGTACCATATCTTATTAATATTAAAAGTCTCGCCGGCGATGAGGGCTAATGACACAATAAGGAACTGGCTTTACAATTGCAATACATTGCGGCATTTGGACTTTAACCCCAGTAACATGATCAGACGTAATATTAGTGCCATACAGAAACATGGTTATTTACCCATAAATCTAAAAGGTAAGGAAGTTAAAACAGAATGTACGTATCTGCATAGGATAGTAACGTTACGCCAATGTTCGAAGGCATAACAGCAGATTCATATTAGTTAATTCTCTAATACGACTAAACAATACAAATCAGATAATCAGTTTCAAAGATTAGATGGCAATCATGGGGTGAGAATGGAGCGAATCATGAAGTCTACTCATGTGCTTATTTATAAATCCCGATTGTTTTTCTTACAAAAAAGCTTTATGACTATGTATAATATAGTTATTTCATAGATTCACAAGCTTTATGGATGAAGTTGACAAATGAAATACAAATAATAAGAAAACTATAGAAAGCTCACACTATGAATTCCCCTGTATTTGGAAAAAAAGCGGCTTTTGTGCACAGGTAATCTTATATCTTATTGAGAATATAGCCCCACAATGGTAAAAAACTACTAGCAATAGTTGGAGCTCTTATTGCAGGAGGATTAGGAATAAGTCTTGTGCCACAGGCAGCCCATGCTATGGTATCGATGAACTAACAAACTCTATCTCTCTTCCGCCACTATCTTCTCTACTAGTAAACTAATGAGCTTATCTAACCTTAGATACTTGATAATAGAACTACAGATTTGTACAAGCCGAAATTGCATCACCAACTATAATAAAAAAACTAGTAGATGGTAAAGAAACCTTTTTCTATTTGAAGATTCTACAAGATTAGAATGAAAAACCAAAATACATTTTTAATTCTGGTAGTCTTGACTGTGGCTCTAACAGCCACGTTCACAATACTGCCAGTCCTAAATCAAAGAGCATATGCTGCCATGGGAGGTAGTGGAGGTCTTGGCGGTAACGGTGCCGCATCATCTCAGACAACTCTCAACTCTGCAGCTTCAGCCGCAGCTGGTGGCGGTGGCGGTGGCGGTGGCGGTGGCGCCGGCAGAGGTGGCGGCGGTGGCGGCGCAGCCGGCGGATCAGCATCAACGTCAGCAATAGTTGGACCCGGAAGCGGAGGAATGGGGGCAGCTGGCAATAATGGCGGTTCAGGTGGAAATGGAGGGACTACAAATTCAAACAGTGCTGGCAATGGCGGCAATGGCGCGAACGGCGGTGATGCTAGCGCAGCAACAAGCCTAACCCTCAATAGTGCAGCAGCAGCTGCAGGTAGTGGCGGCGGCGGAGCAGGTGGCGGCGGTACCAATCTGAGTGGCGGCGGTGGCGGTGGCGGCAGCGGAGGAGCAGCGACTGCAGTACAAGTTGGCACAGGATCAACAACTCACTTTGCACAAGGTGGCTCTGGCGGTAACGGTGGAAACGCTGCCGGTTAGTAAGCTTTAACCGGGCCCACTCACTTTTTTTTGATTATTTGTTAATCGCGTTTTTGGTATAATTCTTGATACTTTTTGGAAATATTTCAGTGTATAGGTGATTGAGTAGAAAAAGCTACGAGTTAAATCGCATGATGTAAGAGTGACCTTCAAAGACCTAAGGAAATGAGTTAGTTTCGAAACAGAGCAGCAGCAATCCAGGCTAATCGAAGACTGCATAGTAAACCATGGATTCGGAACATTGAGGAACATAAGAAACAAGACATAAGAATAATCGGAGACCGCTGCTTTGATCATATAATTGGTTTACCTCAGAAGGATAGTGTTGATAAGCTTCTCTATGACTGCCAGAGAATGATCTTTAACTCTTAATCAAAATAGTAACGCCAGTGCTAACAAACACGTCTAGATAAAAAAGCAACAGGGTTAGGTTCGGGAAAACTTCTTGCTTCAGGATCAATATCAACAGGACAGACATTAACATACATAGTTACAACACCTGTTTGTACGCCTCCTAATACTGAAATAAAAATTGAGATAGCAACTATTAATAACACTCCTAATCCTGGTACTAATTACCAAGTTACCATAACTACCAAAGGCATTAATGGTAATACTATAGATGGTCCTACTGCGACCCCCGTATTTGCTGTAAAGCAGATTGGTACTGGAGATATTGATATCATTCGCGGACCATCCATCTAGAGGAAAAGAATTGACCTAATGTTCGAATCACTGCTAAACAAGTTTCAATTAAAGTTCAAGGATAGAATATGGGCTGCTAATGTATTAGCCGAGTCTCTAAAGGAGATAATCAACAAAGAAAGCCGAAATAGAAATGACTTGATAGTATTAGGTATTCCAAGAGGTGGGGTAGCTATTGCATCAGTTATCGCTACAAAACTTGATGCAAGCTTGATATTATTATACCTAGAAAACTAAGAGCACCTCACAATAAAGAGTTAACAATAGGCGCTATAATGGAAGATGGTATAAATTATCTCAATGCTGATCTGATTAAGACATTAGACATTTCCTCCGAATATATAGAAAAAGAAAAGACAGAGCAGATCGAAGAGATCAAACGCCGGACAGCATTGTATGGACAGCAACACATTCAATTACAGTACAAACCTAGTCAGACCACAGTAATTATTGCAGACGATGGAGCTGCCACGGGTGCAACGATTATTGCCGCGGCAAGATCGATAAGGAAAAGCCATAATCCAAAGAAACTGATAATTGCTGTCCCAATTGTTCCGAAACAAGTCGTTAAATCACTCAAAGCGGAGGCTGATCATGTAGAAACGATTACAAGTCCATCTACTTCCACTTTTAAATCTGTAGGTCAGTACTATCAAGACTTTACTGGGGTTACAGACCAGCAAGTTATTGATATTCTAAGAACGGAAGAATGATGATATCCTGTGATAATGCACATACAATTAAACGAATAAGAGAGTCAATATAATGAATAATAATATTCATACTGTTCTTTTTCCTCACGTTTTCAATATTGATTGTCTTCAACGGATTGACAGGTTTCCTCGCTATTACCGGCATCCTTACAGCCTAATAGAAATCCATCTTGATAGTTCTTGCTAGATCTATTAAATCTGGGTACATCGAACAGATGATCTTTGCCATCACTGACTCCAGCATTGAGGTATTCGGTATGTTTCTTTGCAGTCACGTTGCTCGCCCGGCGATCACTCACTTTACTTATGGATCGGACGAATTCCTGGCAATTACTTCTCTCAGTTCTTCCTCGTCTGTTATCCTAAACCAAGATCTGCCGGTATTATTGGTTCTAAATCTAAAGGTTCAAAGAAACCAAGTAGTAAGTCCGCAGACATTAAATCATAAGGGGATTGCGATATTCTATGTAGTTTGAGAAAAGAATGCAAAGAGTCTAGGGATTCATTGACCAAAGGTGGAAAGACTGGAGATATTAGCGATCTATTAAAACCAGGACTAGAAGCTCCAAAGATAGGAGTAATTGGTTAGTTCGCCGGGCCGAACTAACAATCACAATATCTCAACGGCTCGCTTATCGTGTATCACTAGGATTACGCCGGCGATTATACAGACTACTGCGCCAATTCAGAATCTGACTCATAGAAAAAAGGGTAGAAGAACATAGACAGTTGAATAGTAGAGCGGCGAAGACACATACACAAACGATCAATTCGCCGGCGACGATCTGGTGGATCGAGAAGCTATTACAAACCCTATGTTGTATTCTATTAATGATGTTTTTAGTAATATAATATAATATTAGTAGAACACTTCTTAAAGTCGATATTAAGCAGAGCCTCGGTGCGCTCTACGACTAGCATATGTGTAGACATATCCGACGGTTATAGCAAGTACAGTCGCTACAGCCGCCCCGATAATCATAATTGTAGACCGAATCACATATGATTAGCGCATGCCCTTCTTTTAGAACACCTTGTACACACTGTGTTATAAATGTCACCACTATTAACCAACCAACTGTCCATTTATGGAAGGGTTACCTGGACATGACCCACCGCCAGTCGACGTCACACAGACTTTATTGACGATTAGTGTTCCTGTATTTGGAGCTGCTGCTCCGCCAGTTCTTGGTACACCATCATTAGTGTATATTCCTGTTACTGATGCAGTATAAGAGAATTAATACTATTAGTGATTGGTTATGGCGATTCGTACTATTCGCTCGAATGGAAAGTATATCTAGCTTGGTAGGCAGATTCTGAGTTATGTACTATGATTTAATGCGTTCATGATTGTCTGCTTGATTGCTTGTCAATAGTATATTAATTGATAATACTCTGGATGGCCATGATCTACAGCATTATTGAAATCGATACAGCACATTTCTTTGCATTCTTATTATTTACCGGCAATACTATTGCAAAAAGCAACATGGTTTTGATTTAATTGTCCTTTAGTAATGTCTCAAGATGAACCTGCAGATGTACCAACTGGGGAATATCGTAGAGATGGCGGCAAAACTAGAACAGGAAAAGAATTGGATACTACAGATAGATATATTGACAATGAATGAATCTGTAGCTTCCGACTTACAATTGATCGAACTAATCATCTATATCTATCTTGATCCCGTTATTAATAGGTGAAATCTCGCCCGGCGATCTTACTATGTGGGTTATTGCAGCTATATCATAGCCGTGTGGTACATTACGGTTGCTAGTAACCAATAGGTAATCTAGTGATAATATGTAGCTTAGAATCATGCATAATGCGCGAGGCTT
>JBQCDO010000403.1:0-2827 GCA_051961195.1 Nitrososphaeraceae archaeon
GTATACACTTTAACATAATGTGACCAGTCTTCGTAGGTTTCATACACTTATTATCCAGTTTATGCGACAAAAATTCGTTTCGCGTCTAATCACGCTTAAGATACAAATGTGTCCTTCATTTTTTGCACTAATGGCAAATAATCATTGAATCTTTCTATTGATGCAGAGTAGTCAATGAAATAACCGGTATCTTTTCCTATTAACGTTCCGAACTCCATTACCTTTCTTAGTCCATAGATCGGATTTACGTAGGTCCAAACTAGTTTATATGCTAGAGACCCCGAAAGTATATTTTTATTATTTATGTTACCTAGGCTGCTGCTTATAATTTTGAGATTAGGAAAATTGGTGAGGTTTTTAGATTTAACTGCTAAGTCAAGGTAGTTTTTCAAAGTTATCGGAGAGTGATCTATTCGCTTGGACAAATTACTATTGGTGCCTATGTAGAATATTGGTAGCCCACTTGATAATCTCGGCACATAGAAGGAAGCAATAACCTTTGACTTAAAATGATCTGGCTTATATTGTTGCAGATTCGAATCGTTTTCAATTCGTATACTCCAATTGGATGGATACTGAACTGAGGCTCCATAGCGGTCGTTATGATATATCAAGAAAGTTTCCGTAGGAATTACAGGAAGGATTGCGTTATTTAGATTACTATTGGGGATTGAAAGTAGATACAACAGGTCCCGGCCAACTTGGTCCTCAAGCGCATTGAAATCTGCTATGATTATATTATTATTGGTTGCAGAAGCATAATGTGATTTATTTTCTTCTGACAATGAATTTAATGTACTTATAATGGTTGAGCCTAATGCCCGTGCATTAACAATGTTTCTGTCATTCATTTTAGCAAATATCACCAATTCATCATAAGCAGCATGTAAATGCGAAATAGAATCAGCACTCTTGTTATTTTGAAACGACTGAATAGCTTGATCTATAAGGATCTTTATTAAGATGGAATTATCATTCTTGTCATTTTGTGCAGATATATGGTTAATACCAAATAGGATCAAAGTTAATGTAGTCAGACAAGGTAGTAGAATGAATAATAGTCTGAACAAAGTACGAGACATATTTGGTAACTAATGGTTATACCCAAGCGGCAATATTTCTTTATAGATTTCTAATATATATAAAACCCTGTTAGGTTAAGCTCTCTCGCCTCACAGAACGTAACGATCGCAATAAGACGGCAAAGAGGAGTGGTTATTTATCGATAAGCCTAGAGAAGTTAAAGATAGATTATTCTTATTTATATAATAGGCTTACAACATGATTTGCTTTTATATTCTGTGGATACCAAGTTACAAAAACCCACCATATCCTAATCATTTTCTCAGTTTTCTAGTCCAATCAGTAAGGTTTTGTAGCAGATGCCTCAAGAATTTCTTAGTATTCTCATCCGTTAGCTTACCATTCGCGTCAAATTTATCTTGTGAGAATGAAAGTATCACCTCTGGCCCGTTTATCGGATACATATTTAGAAATACGAATATCTGTCGTAAATGATACTGCGCTCTAGCACCGCCAAGCATACCCACTGAGGCACTCATTATAGCAGCTGGCTTCCCTTCAAATGCATTATCTCCGTAAGGTCTTGAGGCCCAATCAATTGCATTTTTTAATACCCCTGGTACTGAATAATTATATTCCGGAGTTGCAATAAGTATGGCATCTGCTTCCCTAATTTTCGATTTGAATTCTCTTATCTTGGTTGGCATATCTTTCTCAACATCTTGATTGAATGGGGGAATGCCCTCAATTTCAAAAATTTCTAGACTAACACCTTTTGGTAACAGTTCTATAGCAGCACGTAGGAGAGCTTTATTATAAGAACCAGCTCTTAAACTTCCTGCAAAACCAAGAATTTTTAATTCATTATTGCTTTCCAACTTTGCTTATCTATCAAGTTAATTTTATATTACATAACGGTTACGCTTCGCAACTGAGTTAGATATACAAGACCATCATAATAGTAGTAGTTGTATAATGTATAAAATAGTAAATTTGATTGTAGGGTCATTGCAGATTATAGATATTTTCTAAAATGAGGCCTCAGATTTATAGATTGGCATTTTGGTATAGATAATGATGAAAAATAGAGCGTATCTGTTATGAGGAAGCTATATAACGTATTCCAAAAATAAGTAAAGCATAGCGGTGAGATGGAAAGCTAAGGAAGTGTTGAGCTGCGAAGCCTACTGATGTTCCACGTCATCAACCAATTCAGCTATACAAATTCAAGACAAAACTAGTCGAGCTCAATAAACAATTCTTTTGTGATGATCCAAATCTACAATGTGTGCCACTTTAAGAACACAATCAGGAGCAAAGTCTATGTCATGCAATAATCGCCATAAATCAGGGATACCATTACTGCAGATTGCATCCTGGACGTACTAAATATATATCTAGAATCTGTAGAGCACCCAAGTGCAGATCCCGAGAATCATAAATGTGTTTATAAAATGCTAAATAAATCCTTTTGTATTCACTTTTATATTTATTTAATAGGGAAAAATAGAAATTTTCTTCCTAAAGTGTCAACTTATAAAAGATTGAGAATAGTAGAAATTTAGGTAATATCTGCACTAGTCACTTTTTGCTTATTTTTTTCAGTGTCAGTAGTATATGAAGATGCACTAGATTTTCTTGTGTCATGTAATTTATCATAGTTGGGTTCATAACCAGCGCAGCATCCATGTGGTGCAATAACGTCAGAAACCTTTCCCATAACATCTGGACCATCATCTTCTACAAGCATACACTTTCCACCACTCGTATTTATCCAGTATATACAGTTATAGCAAAAGTATCC
>JBQCDO010000404.1:0-5272 GCA_051961195.1 Nitrososphaeraceae archaeon
CCGATCTATCATCATGTTGCCACTAATATCTGGCTTGGGGAAGACATCCTTCCTCGTACTTCTTTTTCAGATTTACTTGGACTAGATCACTTTGCCATACATCTTCCCAACAAACGAGAATTTGAAAGGATGTCAAAATATTTTGCCGACTGCAATATGATAGCAGAAGACGAACCAGCAGATCTCGATTCTTCTGGATCGTTTTATGTGCATGACTCTGATAATATAAGAATTAAATTCTACTACTAAATATCTGGGAATCTACATTTTGCATGATAAATGCGTTGATATCATCAGAATAAAAAGGATATTCTTGATTGGAAGATTTGAGCTAGGATAAGTTACCATAATTATGATGCTATTGGATCGGTGAACAATTTTAGTTAAGCAAACTCTAACTTATTCTATAAATCTATGTCGAAACATATATTTTTTAATAAGATAAAAAGAAATGTAATATGGTCAAACTATTCGTTTGGTGAAAAGTTTCAAAGTAAGTCAAACTAACACATACTTTGCTATAAATCCTGAAGAATTATAGGATGCCTATATCCACCTAATAGGTGCGATCCTATTTCACAGTCTGGTAGCATTCGTTCTAGTTACTATTTTATAAGAGAGCGAGTTACCGTCTATTTTAGAATGGCTGGCAGAAGATTAGTATCTTGGAACTTTCCTCAATTCAAAACCTTATTTATGACATTACAGAAATTTACAGATACTATCACAGGTACCATCTAGAAAGAACTAGATTATAAAATCCATCTTAATTTTTAGTTATATTAAATCTATAATTAAATCAGATTCTTTTTTTATATATAATATGAATGTAGGACTTGTTAAAATAAGAAGATTTGCTATGCAGGCTATTGAATTCAGATTCATCAACTTATTGAATAGTCTTCTTATTGATATCTTTCTTTCTTCTGGCATCTTAATTCTAGTCTTGTCATAGCAATAGTCATTATAATATTCTGTTGTTATTTTATTCATCAGCAGTATCAGGGAGTTTTTACCGTTGCTATATGATCTGATAGCAAATAATAGAGGAAGCAGCATGAAAAATAATCTGCCTTTCATATTAGGGGATTGGTTATTTTGAATTATTGTAACCCGAGAGCGCCTTTCAGATGTATTTCGCGATCCTGCTCTTGTCTAATAATATCAGTTCCTACATTATTGAAGTAGTGATATCTACTCCGCTTACTTATTTAGATATTTCGGCTAACTCAATTGAGATCAGGCTAGGGCCATAAGCTACATAGAGTATGACATCATTTACGTTAACATAGATGATTGAGAGGAGATTTTCAAACGTATCCTTAATGTAATAGGCAGCTTTGTGAATGGAATTGCTTGCCTCATAAATTGATCTATAATTAATTCATTATGATGATGATAAGATATACCTTTCCATATTTTATGAAGTTACATAAGGTGGCCAATTGTGAAGATGCTGCCAATTGATCTTAGAAGTTGCGGGATTTATTAAGATATATTATCATATACTTTGAGCAATTAAGAAATTGACCCCTGCCAATGTATCCAGTTATATTATAGATGGTTTAAGCAATTTTATGCATATTCGCAAATGGTCTAGCCTATTTATATCCATGCACAATAGCGTTATCAAATCTAGTACCCAAATTTGCTGATTTAACGAAGTGTAAGTTTCTAAGATAAGAGGGTTAGATACATTCTCAACTCTAATATTCTAAATGTTCTATAACTTCTTTCTCCTTATGAAGTAACATGCTTAGACTGTCGTGATAAATTAATCACGCCCAGGCGTAAGTGGGATAAAAGGATCTTTTTTCTAGATTCTAAGTACTGATTATTTTTATACTTGTAAGCATTCGATAGTTATAGAGGAATATTGTATGTACTCAAACTATAGTACCAAACTGAAACTCGTCATAATTGCATTATCACTAATCTCTTCAATATCTCTTAGCCTGTCTTTAAACATGAATCCCACATCTCTCAATTTCAATAAATTTGCCTTTGCCCAGCAGGACCCGGTGCTACCGAATTATAGAGGAGATCACCGAGCTTTGGAACCATCCAAGGTGCTCAATAATCAGACCACTCTGGCTTCTGACGAGATCCAACCCAGTTCACTGGTACATTACCAACCTATAACTCCTGCCAATCATTATTATACAGGCAGTTCCAACGAAGCAAGTATAAACAGCTTCCCGACATCAATAGCAAATATGGTTAACTCAACTAATCCTTCTAGTGTAGTTCAACCTATATCACTTACACACTATCAGCCCATTGCCCCTGCAAGTTCAGAAGGTTCACCCAGTAGTACTGATACTATCTTTTCTGGTGACCATGAATCATCTTTGACTGGCAGCGGCAATGAGCACACAAGTACAAATGATGGCGGTCATAGCAGCAGCAACGACAACAGCCACAGTGGAGGAAGCCATAGCAGCAGCAACGACAACAGCCACAGTGGAGGAAGCCATTCTGACAGTGGACATAAGTCTACATCAAACCACAGTCACAGTCATCATAGTAGCGACCATTCCAGTAGCGGTCACCATGGGGCCTCTGCATCAGCATCAGCAGGTGGCGGTGGAGCATCTGCATCAGCATCAGCAGGTGGCGGTGGAGCATCTGCATCAGCTGGATAACTATATCTGGCATATCTACTCCATTGATTCCACGGACAGGAGGAGCAAGAAAAGTCGCCGATTCTGTCTTCCTTAGTAGGTGCATTTAATGAATTTCCCTACCTCTTATTTAAGATCACTCGATTTGAACATAGCAGGTTTCTAACCCTCCGGATTAAGAAAATCTAAAAACGATAATTGACGATTGCAGATATTCATTGCATTCCATATTTTATGAGGACCGGCTATCCTCCGTAGTATCTATGCGTAGGATCAGATTTATCATTTGATGATAACCACTATCAAACCTGCCTAGAAGCTGTTTCTCTGGTTAACCTACACGTTCAGATATTTTTTCGGTTAACCATTCAATGATCTTATGTTGCGAGAACAGCAATGCCATAATCAAGGGCTCGCTAGGGAAAGGCTCACCCTTAGCATTGACAGCACTGGCATATTTGTAACAATCATTTAACATCTTCATGAATAATTCTTTATCATTAGAGGAGGACAGACTGTTTGCAAAACCCTTCCATGAGTCTATCTCTTTAGTAAGAATGTCTTCATTTGGGAAGAGGCTCATAATTACTCAATATGAGAAATGTTTGAGACCATTTAAGGAATAACTCACCTATCAGGGGGAGAGGGATCATCAATACGCAGATAGTCTCTAAGTCATAGTGACAAAAATAAAAGGTGAGGTCACTTGAGATGATATCTTTTTTCCTACTGTGCGCTAATTTTATGAAGTCACGTTGCTTCGAGTTTGGTTAATAACCACTACCGCTGCTAGTACCAGTTGCGCTACCGCCTGGTGCTGCGCCGCCGCTAGTGGAGTTGCTGCTAGTCTGGTTACCATTACCGCTGCCTCCGCTAGTCTGGTTACCCTGTGCTGATGCTTGTTGTGGTACAATGCCAATGGCGAATACTGATGCGATGACTATGGACGAAATAATTATTGCATATAGTGCTGTAGTATGTTTGTCGAACATCGTGAACAGACTGTATAACCATCTCATTTATAATTTTTTAGATTCACACATTCTTGGGCACAAGTCAATCATTTGATTTTTAGACACGTTTATACAATAATTAAATAAAGACCCTTAAACAAAGACTAGCGCAAAACCACCGATGATTACGTATACATAGTATCATTCAAATAACTTCTAAATTTCGTGATAGAAATACAATTCGTTAATAAAATTCTAGACTGACATAGGATTTTATTCAGAGATCAGATATTGCAAAATATCTTTCTTAATGTTATCAAATCCTGTAGCATTAGAGCGGAAACGATTGCTGTCTTCTGATCATCCTTCTCATTATAAAGTAAAACCTAAAGAGGTAATGCTGCAGTTATTTGAAAGATTATTAGGTTTAACTTCAGATTATGATGATCATATTAGTGCACATATGCTTCCATAGTATTGAATTTAGACTCTATATAATTAATAAATATAAACTCTAATGCTCTAAGATTTATTAATAATATATCTGAAAATCTAAAAGTTAAAAGATTTAAGGGTTAGATTTAATTGCCTCTATCGTAAATCTTCACATTAAGCTTATGAAATCTCTTGACCTGTAACTTCAAGAATCAGCTCTATTTAACCAGTTCTATAAAATTCTTATTAATCATGTCATGCTCCTTCATAATATGAGCGAAACTCTTTGTATTAAATGTGGCTCAGATCTTAAACCAAGTTCATATTGTGAACTCTGTCGGCAACCTTTGGCCTTTAAATGCAGTGCTTGCGATTACACAACCGAGGAAAAAATTCATTCAGATTGTAGGAATGCCGAACTATTTGGTACAAAAAAATAAAGTTTTTGACCAGACTTCAATGACTTGTGAAGATGGTATATTCGAACTCAGTAACAATCCAAACAGGTAAAAATTGGAATTTTGCATCGTTCTTGTCCTCTCTTTGTGTACGTATTATTATACTACTCTATTATAATAAAATAAAACTATTGGTTACATTAAATTCTCGAATAATCGTTAAACAATGATTTACATCTTGTGTGTAAGGAATATATGAAGAAATGTCAGGTTTAGAGACTAGCTATAATTATTAACATATCATAGTGCCTAAAGACCTTACATGTAGATAACTATTAAAGGGAAAATGTGCAGCTTAACTTTAATGCATAGTTTAGTGCATCTAATTGTCTTCAGATATCTGCTAGGAACGATAGAATATACTACCAAGCACAAGAGTTACTAAAATGCCATGTCTTTTTATCATTGGTTTGGTGGCGGGAATTTTATCTACGGCTGTCATGACTATAACTGAAATGTCATCATGGAAAAGATGGGGTATTCATGGTGTCTTTGAATGGCATGAAAACTATATCATAATAAAACGTTTGCGACAGTTTCTGCATTTCTCAGATACAATAGATATTGGGGTTGAAAGCCATTTTAAGGGAATCTTTTTCCTCCATTTTTTAAACGGGGCTCTTGCCGGAATTGCATTTCCATACATTACATCATTCATATCATCATCTTTCTCTTTTACTAATTTATCATATTGTTTATTTGGCATATTTTATGGGATTCTCCTATGGATCGTTACTCTTGTGCCTATACACAAGCCCATCACAGGATTTCCCCCCTGGAATCATCCTCTTGGTCATCTGCC
>JBQCDO010000405.1:0-5092 GCA_051961195.1 Nitrososphaeraceae archaeon
CTGGCCGTTCGTGAAGCTGGTCCGAGACCATCTGGCCGTCTCTGATGAGCGGTTCCGCGACGGCGTCGACCTGTCTGTGCCCTACGTCGCCGCCGGGCCGCCCGGTGGCTTCCGCATCGAACCGCCCAGCCTTCCAGGACTCTCTGCCAACGTAGCGTTCCACTCCCCGGGCCTGACGGCCACCGCTACCGGCGGCGAGTTGGTGAGTGTCATTCTCATGGCGGTCGGGGAGATATCGGGAGCCCCGACGTTCCGCGTCGTCAGCAGGTTCGGCGAGGCATACGTGGTGGTGTTTGACGCCACGGTGCACGGTCACACCTGGCAGCTCGCGGGTGTGTACGGCCTGGACGAAGCCGGGAAGATCGCCGACATGCGGCTCTACAGCCGGCCCTGGCCGGTCACCGCGTTCTTCCGCGGAGAGGCCTACAAGCTGATGCGCGACCAGTTTGGCCCAGAGTACTGGCAGGGAGAGAACCCGCTGGTCGCATTGGGTGAAGTCTGATACTGGTTGGCAACCACGTCCGGTACAACGCCGACCTGTCGCCATGGTGGCTGTTTTGCGGGTCATATTACTATTTAATGAATTTATGAAATTGCGATAGGATTCGCTGTCTTTCTCTTGTACTAGTTGATGTTGATGTCGTAGTTGTTGTTGTAGGCCGTCAATCAGTGCCAAAACTAAATAGTCAAATACCAGACTAATAATTAAAGATACTAATGGATATGTCAAACGAGTATTATATATACTAAATGAAAAAATATGAACTGACTGTTACTACTATTAGTACAATATTCGTTGCAAAGTGTAAGGCATATGCATAATTAATACCGTATTTACTGTACACATACTTATAAAAGAACCCCAGTGGTAATAATATTAACACTGCGTTAAGTGATACACCCATAAGGATGTGCAAAAATCCCCATATTACTACACGTTTCGAATTCTTCCTGAAATAATACTCTTCGTAGTAATTTACGTGAATCAACATGTAAACAAGCAACGGAACAAACGGAATTACCCCAATGATACCTTGATGGGCTAACGGGCCAGCAGCTACATTGTAGCCAAGCCAAGAGAGATTCAGTATAGGAAAACGAGACAGTATAGGCATTAAGAAGAATACATATCCTAATAATGCTGCCACAGTTATTGGTAAGAAGTAGAGAATTCTAACCCCAGAATGGAAATTCGATATTCTAATTCTGGTTTCTTTGACAAGTAACAATGACGGTATTAAAAGTGCTACATAGATTATTGTGACATAAAGGTCTTGCAATTAATCGCCTTAATTACTCTTCTGGACATATGAATTTAAGCAATTGGACATGATATTTGTTTATTGACGTGTTTTAGTTAGAAAGCTGAATGATGTGGAAATCGGCTCACGAATAGAGGATTAATATGGTTGTACGATTATGTACGGTTTGTGTTGTGTATCAAATCTGGTTATCAGTTAAAAAATATAATGCATACGTTGATGTATCATCATTTGTTCATGACTTTGAAATGGGGTTCCGCAGTGAGCACAAATAAATATGCCTATCTCTTCTAGATCTCCAGATTTTAGGATGGCAATTTCGTTCTTGTCGATCATATTTTCTACAACACTGTACCCCTCTATATTACTCTTTGACAGGATCATAGTTAAAATCTTGATTATTTCCTCCCTGCTCTCCTGAGGCAACTCTAGACAAACAAGATCGTCGTTACTATCATAATGATTGTCCTTGGTAAGTGAAGAAAACTCTTGGCTATTCATGATGATGGACTTTAGGCCAATCGGAAGATGCGACAAATCGATCTTAACAACCATAATTCTTCATCCTCATATTAACACATTTATACTTTCTATATTGTAGTCATATGGCTGTACTCGTAGATACTAGCAAATTATTAGCTGGAAATATATCCAAAAAACTTTTGCATGAGGATTGTGTTGGAAAGTCTCCAAATAAGACACATTAAAGTCTGTATTATGCATCTTTGTTTTCTGAACTATTTAGCCTGACTGCTACAGAAATAATTTTTATTGGATATCATGATAACTTTACCAAAGCCTTGATGAAACTAAGATCAACATAAAAAATGAATAGAGAAAACAAGGACACCCCCAGTTAAACTAACACCACTAAAGAATATTATGAGCAGGTATCAGAGACGATGAAGGAGATAGTGGATAGTTATGGGATTCTATACTGGAAATTCTCACAGTCACAGTCTGTTTTGAGTCAATATCTTCGAAAATGTCTATAGATTGACTAATAGTTGGACACCATCATCGAAGGCATTAGCTTATGTCTATGATAGGGAGAATTTTGCTGATAACGTCATTACTACGACAAGACTTGTCAACAAAATGACGTTTGCGGATGGAAAGGGCCTACAAAATAACGTTACAATAAGTGGACAACCAAAAGGAATTACTAAGAGAAGATATCAATACCAGACACTCGAACAAATATCAAAGAACACAACTAGAGCAGTCATAGCAAACTTGGGAAGGCTTTTTTTACGAGCCTGACTCGCGATCTCCGGACTGTTCTTGTGTTGTCTTACGCTATAAACCTTTGACCTTCTATTTCGAAAAAAATTTTTGTCACTAAGATCAACATATAAACAGTGTTTTATTTCTTTCAGCATATTAATAGATCCTGTATTATATCTGTAAATTTATTCTATAGGATCATGCAACACACATTTGGTCTACATTCGACCAGTACCTTGAGACCAGAATGTTTGAAATAACGGCACCATCAGATTCATTCTCGCAAATATCCGCAAGTTCGCATTGATTGTCTTCTGGATATTTGCACATTCGTGAATGCCCAAATATACCGTCGTACTCAGGATTAGTCACGATCTCGACAATCTCGTGAGTGCAAGTCAATGTTATTTGCTCAATTTCATTGAAATTAATTATATATCCAAACGGTATCCTAATAGGAGTGTAGACATTATGCAATTTATACCTGAAATAATCGTGGCCACCATCTACGAATTCTGGGTCTTCATTATACAATGTCATATCATCCGTAGGTATTAAAATATATGCTGTGTCATGATCGTAGGACAGAGTTCCATTCAATAATAAATCAATTATGACATTTTGCATGTGACGATCAGCAAACGAATTCGGAGCTTTAGATATGGTATTAGTTACTACATTCAGTAATGAAGGCTTGTGAATATTCCTATATTGACATAGCTTTACAAAATAATCACTATCAAATATCTTGCGAAGCGCGACTTCTATCTGGTTTCTAAAAATTTTGTTGCTTCGACTAGTCTCCCATTTTTCTCCCCAAAGAATAATCTGTATCTTTGGATTTTCCAACACTCTGCCTCCATGATCTTTAACAAAATCTTTCTGATGCAAATTGATTAATAACTTATCATATTTAGATTATAGGCTTTATGGTAATATTATTTATAAATAATTCGAAAGGGCGGTTATCATGTTTGTTTTTAACCAAGAATGGCTAGAATCCTGATTTCCATTCACATGTTACCTCATAATATTTAGCATAATTTTAAATTCTGCTCTCCAACGTTATAATATTTGAGATACCGTGAGTTATGCCATGTAGTTAGATATCAATAGTTCAGTATGTCCTGTGCGTCTCGACGCATTTGAATTTATAGCTCTCAAGGTACTCACCATTTTTATATTTTTAAATCCATAGTATAATTCTCTAATCAATGGTGTACAAGAATTGCTAAGCAGAATGAGACATTTTCTATCGTCGAGTTCCTTGAACAAATTTGCAAGCTCATATTGATCTTTGTAAGTGAAGCCAGAGTCAGTATATCCTGTAAATCCAGCAGTTGGGCCTGTAGGATCATACGGCGGATCCAGATAAACAAAGTCCCCCTCCGCAGCATTTTCGAGCAATATTCGTTTATAATCACCGCGTTCTATACGAGTACTGGACTTTCGAAGAACTTTACTAATACTCCGGAGGTTGTCATGATCGCATATGCATGGATTTTTGTATCTACCCATAGGAACATTGAACTTACCCTGCTTGTTTACCCTGTAAAGACCGTTATAACATGTTTTATTAAGCGTAATAAACCTTGCCGCCCTCTCAACTAAATTCCTTCTGAGCGGAATAGAGCTATCCCGCAAATTATAATAAAACCTGGCCGGAGATGTGTTATATTCCTGTTCATGAGTGGTTAAAATCTCAATTAGTCTTTCAACATTTGATCTTACAACGGTATATGCGTTAATTAATTCTTCATTTAAATCTGATAGAAACGCACCAAAATGAATTTTCTTTTTGTTAGTTATATGCAGAAACACTGCGCCACCGCCAAGGAATGGTTCAAAATATCTGCCAAAGTATGCTGGAATCAAGCCATCTATTGTAGAAAGTATTTGGGATTTTCCTCCAGCCCATTTTATGAAGGGATACAATTTATTGAAGCTTAGGGGTATGGTCTCTGTAGATTGATTCATATGTTAGTCCAATAGATAATCAGTTTACCCATTTTTCTAGGTTTTTATTTATCATACAATCCCTACCTGAGCGAGACTCTGCCGTGATTATAATGACAATGATAATCTAGTGAAAAAGTGTCCTTTGCTGCAGGTATTATAACCTGGAGGACATAATTATCTTTTACCTGTGATTACCATTGGAGCCCTCACTGTTTCATAATATCCACGGCCCCTGCTCCCAAAACACCGCAACCAATGATAACGTTGAACTCATAATAGCGTGTCGACCAATTTTCATACTGCTTGAGCAGATCAGATTGATATAGATTTAATCGAACACTATTGCTAAATTGTTACTTGATGAACTCTATTGTTTCAGGTAACACTAGCTAAAGAACTCAATTAGATAAGTTCTGTTATATAACAATCATACTTAATCATAAAGTCCAATCTATAGATTAATGTAGAGAAGATTGAGGTATCCTATTTAGTGTTGGTATTATCCAGGATAATGCAGACCTTTCTTTATCTCAATTGTTTTCTAAGCGATTTCTGACCGTGTTGAATATCTCCTGAGTAAAATTCTTTATATTATCATTTAAGCCATTAGTAAAGTTACTGCTGGCTTGAGCTAAAATAAAAGG
>JBQCDO010000406.1:0-4326 GCA_051961195.1 Nitrososphaeraceae archaeon
CTGAGTAATGCGACCGTTTCTGCTCATAGAGTCCTTACTTTTCAATCAGACGATAGAGATTGGATATACACGATAAATAACAAGACGTTTGATCCTAACAGGATAGATGAAAAAGTAAAGCTTGGGACTGTAGAGGAGTGGAAGTTGGTAAACCTTGATCCGGTAGGATCCATGAATCACCATCCATTTCATATTCATACGAATGATTTTCAGGTAATGTCAGTTAATGGAAAACCTTATGACGCGAATGGAAGACAAGATACAGTTTTGGTTCCAACTAATAGTACTGTTGTTGTCAGAATACCAGCTTATGATTTTGTAGGAAAGACCGTCTATCACTGCCATCTATTATTCCACGAGGACTATGGTATGATGGGAAACGTTGAGTGGGTTAAATAGGTGATTGGCATGTTGAAGACAAATATTTTCCAAAGAGTTACAGTCATGGCTTTGCTTATAGTATCAACCTTTGCTGTAGCTGGACTCACAGCAGTGACCGTAATTTCGAACTCAAATGTGGTAGCACAAGGCGAAGAGAAGGACCCGATTGCGGGTTGTTTAAAGTCAGTTGGCGAAATGCTTGTGGGTAAAACAGTTGGCGATAAACAAAATTGGAATGAAAGTAGACAGAACTTTGTCTCCTTATTAACTACCGACAACACGATAAAACTTATGAATCAAAATATCGCTCATAATGGTTTTCCCGAAGATCCAGCAAAACCAATAACAGATACAGCCGGGATATGGAGTATGCTGAAGAATGGAAACATGACTCAGTATGATAGGTATCATTTGTTTCTGAACGAGGTTATTTTTAAGATGGCAGAAGCCAAACCAGGATTTACCCAATTACAACAGAATTTTCTAGGTAGATGCATTACTGAAGCGGCCAACACTTTAGAACCGACTCCTATTTATTAGACCAGCTGTATCTTTAGGAACGAAATCCCCTAGTTCTCCTTTTTTTTCTTTATTTTGAAAACGGCCTCGCTAGATATACTACAAACCCTTCCATGATAACACCAGCAAATGACCAACCAACAACAATAACAACAACGGGAGGACAACTAATAACAATTGCAAAACAAAAATAAAACAAATCAAAGATCAGAATGTAAAAGCCGGACAATGCGTAGTGAGCCAAAGTTAAGGAGAGGGAAGGCTTTTTAGAATCTTAACGCTTTTTTGGAATTCTAATATAGTAGATAATGTTTCGCTCATCAGAATATATCTAGTTGTAATACAGCATCAAATCGCCATGGCTAACAATGGTGGATAAGACAATAAAAATTATAGTATTACGCTTTCATGACCATGTCAAGAGGTAATATCAATTACTGGTTTTATCGGTACCCATTATCTATTAAACTGCAGGCTTCAAAGGTAAGGTCATCCTTGATATTTCTAAAATACAATTCAGATTAGCAGTCAATTAACCTTATATAGGAAACGTACCCTCTATTAAACGCTAAACAATATGCACTAGATAATATATAGAATCCAAGCCTATTCACAGTTTGACATATTCTGACCTACAGGAGGCCCACCAAAATGTGCTGTGTAGTTAATTTTGGAATATTTAAGTACACGGGTACCTCTTGACGATGTAATTTTGTATCCTTCTTCTTCTAATCTGTGTAAAATGAATCTCTTTAACCTTGAGATGGTCAGATAGCCCTCTTATGATGCTTTGTACAGTTCTATAGGAAATCTCGAATCCGATCTTGGGAAATGCTAGAAAATGGGTATAAGTATGCGAATATTCAAATGGAGATCCAACCTTACTGTTGTTCATATTCTTTATATCCCTTATAGGTGATCGTAGAAAACTAATATCCATAATAATACGTCCACATTCAATTAATGACTCATTGTAATCATGCCATGACTTGTAGGGTGACAAAACGTATTGATCATAAGGATTGCAAATAATGCTACAAACTAATCTATACCATCAGCGACGAGTCCTCTTATATTGTCAACTGAGATCAAGTCTACTAAAGAGTCCTCAGAATAACCGAATTCATAAAGCTGTGCATTTTCAGTAGACCAACTGGTTGAAGAACATAAGCCATTTCCATGTTCCTAGGTTAACATTTTATCTTGATCCCGAGTTACCGGTTTATCACCACAAGTTACTACATACCTAAAATGTTTCAAAGAATTACCGGCATCCATAATAATATTTATGATAGATCTCTTGTATATTAATTACCTGCAAACAGATTTATGGTCCTCATGTCTTCAGTAATCTGGCCTCTTTGCTTTCATACGGGAGGTTAATCAATAAATCTGCACTTTTTATATCGTTCACTGGTCTAACAATAAAAGAATTTGATGATATTTACCATAAATAGATAGTAAAAAGTGTGTATTGATTAACTAGCCTTCTTACAATCGATCATTGATTCGCCGCGGGCGAGATATTGTTTTCTTACAAGTTTTTTGATAATTGGGGTTCAGAGATAGAAAGAATGAATTAAAACAATTGTCACGAGGAGCTATAGCTGTTCCGCTTTGGTCTTATTGTTTACAGATTGATCATGTCTTTGCTGTTTGAGTAGAGCTGCAAAGATAATTCCTATCCCCGTGAGCAGTGATGCTGCCAAGAACGCGTAACTAAATCCCGTTACTATTGCCGCTGCCGTTGCTGAATGTACCATCAACTGACCTGTTTGACCTTGAGTTTCAAAATTCGCGACTGTCAATAGTATTGCTAGACCTATTGGTCCTCCGATTCCACGAGAAGTGCTAATTAACCCTGAAGCGAGGCCTTCTTCTCCTCTTGTCGTCCCTGTGAGTGCGGCTATGTTGATTGCAGTGAAGCCTAACCCGGTTCCAACCCCATTGAGGAGTATTGGTCCCAGCAGTCCCAAGTAGTTTTCTGTGATAGAAATCCGCGAAAGCAACAGATAGCAGATTGTTTGCAGAATCATCCCAGACATTAAGATTGGTTTTACACCGAAGCGATTAACAAGTCGCGCTGACAAAAAACCAGAAACAATTAAAAAAACAACGCCTATTGGGACAAATGCAAGGCCAGCATAAAGAGCAGAGTAGCCAAGTATCTGCTGAAAATAGTTCGTCAGAATAAATATCGTTCCTACAGATGCCGCTACCTGAAGCAAACCAACTGCGTTTGCTCCAAAGATTGAGCCTCTTCGTAGAAATCCAAGGGGCACAAGGGGTGCCTTTGAGCGATACTCAATCAAAAGAAATGCAGCAAGGACTACGCTTGACGACAAAAGAAGCTCAAGTGGTAGAAGAGATCTAATACCGATATTCTGTGCAATGTTGAGAGAAAAAACAAGTAACATCAGTCCTGTTGTAACTGAAACTGCTCCGAAGATATCGAAATGTTTATGTTCACATGTTCGCCGGTGGATGGTATTTGAAATGTACTTGATTGATAGCAATGATACAACGAGTCCTATTGGCACATTGATGTCAAATACCCATCTCCATCCGAACGTCGTCGTAATTACGCCTCCCAAAATCATTCCCGCAGCAAAACCTGAACCAGAGGCTGCCGCAATAACTCCTAGGACGCGATTTCTCTCTTTGCCTTCTGTAAAGGTTGTAACTAGAATTGATAGTCCTGTCGCGGAAGACATCGCAGCGCCAAGTCCCTGAAGTATTCTTGCAACGATCAAGACAATCTCAGAATGTGCAAGGCCTCCTGTCAACGAAGCGAGAGAAAACAGTAGAACTCCTATGATGAATAACGTCTTGTGACCGTATATGTCGCCCATACGACCACTAAGCATAAGAAAGCCCGCCCAAGTCAAACTATACCCAGTAACTATCCATTGCAATCCATTGATAGATACTCCTAATTCTCTTCCAATAGAGGGCAGTGCAACCTGTACGATCGTAAAATCTATTACCACCGTGAACTGCGCCAAAATTACGAGAGCTAATACTAGTGATCGTTGGGAAGAAGAGCCACCCCTAGTTGATGCTGACGAATTTGACTTTTGATCTTCGACCATCGCTCTAAACCCGTTATTTACACAATAGTACTATCTGAATCAGCATTGTTGTTCCACTGAACCTTGATCCATATACATCGGTTAATTGGAATTCTGAAGTTATCTCTCGTTGAAGGAAGCAATACGCTGAATAATGGACAATCTCGTTTTAAGTCTTTGTGTAAGAATATACGAAATGCGCGGGTAGTATATTTTAAAGTCGTTCGACGAGATAATAGCATACCACAAGAAGGAAACAAAGGTGTCTGGCCGCTGTCAATGCAAGCCCGTACGTCCTCATACGCAGCAAAGCCCCAATTGATGCAACCCGCATACCCTCCGTCTACCAAGCGCC
>JBQCDO010000407.1:0-9133 GCA_051961195.1 Nitrososphaeraceae archaeon
TGGGTCAAATAGTAATTATATTTTTGCAACCACCATTGACAACAACAGAAATATGTGTAACGTGCTTTGATTCCCAACATAGAGCTACATAGGCCATAGCCAAGTGTTCCACCCTTCAAAGTTTTTATAATCCAGCGTACTGATTTGCATTATTCCTATGATAAACCTTAAGTTTACTGGCATATTGGCAAAATTTGAATCAATCAAGCTTCACAAAGAGGCTAAAAAAACATCGTTATTATTAATATTTGTCTTATTATCCATTATTTTGATATCAGGAGTACTTGCAGGTCTTGTGCATGCTCAGACTTCGCCATCCTCACTATCATCATCGCAACCGCCATCATATTCCAAAAGTAGTGTCATGGTAAAGTTTGATCCAAAGAAAGGCCAGCTACCTGAAGGACTTGCACTTGGTAACAACAATACTAATAGTAAGGACATATTTGTTTCATGGTCTCCAATAGGAAAGGTTGCCAAAATAGATAGAGACACTATGAATGTAAGCGAATATGGATCCTGGCCAACAATTCCACCAAACAAAGGATTCATGTTAGGATTAAGCTTTGATAAAAAAGGTATGCTTTATGCAGCTATAGCCTCATTAACACCTGAACTAAAAAGTGGAGTATATAGGTTGCCTGCTGGAGGGAGTACTGCTAAGGCTACTTTATTTGCTTATGATAAGAATATGACCTTTCCGAATGATCTTTTATTTGGACCAGAGGGACAGCTATTTGTTAGTGACTCAGCATCAGGTTCCTTGTTCGTAGTAAAACCAAATGGTGACGTAACAAAATGGCTTTCCGATCTCCTTTTGAAAGGTGATCGAAGCTTTTGTCCCCCTGCTCAATTGCCTATCAACGTAGGCGCAAATGGTATAGCATTTGATAAAAATGGTACTAGTCTATTTGTACTTAATACTGATAGAGCATCTATAATTCGTGTTCCTATATTAAAGGATGGATCTGCAGGAAAACCTGAGTTATTTGTAGGATCAGATTGTAAGAATCTTAATGGTGCTGATGGTGTTGTAGTTGATAAAGATGATGGTAGTATGATAGTCACAGTCAATAAATTAAATAAGCTTGTTAAAGTGTCAATGGATAAGAAAATAACTGTCCTTGAGTCAGGAGGAATGCTAGACTTTCCTGCTAGTGTGAAGATAGACAATAGTAATAATAGTAATACACCAGGTCAACAACAACATAAGCACTCTCTCTATATTACAAACTTTGGCTTTATCTCCTACAATAAACATCTTGTACCTAAGGTTGCTCTGCTGAAAGCTGGACTTGGCAGTATCAGCTAGTATTTGATCAATGGCGATATCGTTCGGTTTGGAAGCAACCATAGTGCTAGTACATTCAGGGGAACAAAAGCAATAATATTCATTTTTAGTATTTTTATAGAACGTGATTTGATACACGCTAAAATTCTCAATCTTTGTCAAGTGTTTTCAACTTCAGATCCGCCAATACCTATGAATCGATTCATCTGACTGAGCTGATGAGGTACAACAGCTTAATACATAGAATGCTTTTATACCCTTGCGAAATTTTTGTGATGTTCTATAAGTATTTATATTCTGTTGATTCATACGCGCGAATTTAAACAGAGGGAGTAGAAGGGAGGCCGGCCAAGCTTTAAGATCGTTCTGGCTAAAAATGCAACATCATTTGTGTATGATATAGGATTATAAGAGTTAAGAAATTAGGTGTAGCGTTAATAAATGCTAATGAATGTATAGTATGGCTTGTAAATTCTTACTCGAAAGTGGACAAAAATAATTGATTGTCTCAAAAATTGGAAATAAACTAGTCAGTTACTAACCATTTGCCACAAATCTCTACGCTGTTCGTTTAATTCTATAACAAGACAGCTGGTGGATCTCAATCCATCAAAATCGATTCAAGTGCGGCTCCTGCAGTCACTAGTATATGGAATACAATATTTTTAGCATGGAAGGGGGTAGAGGATGACAGCAGTATTTGGTTTTCTGCTCTCGATCTGGATAAATCTGAGAATGATTGGTTAGGACAGGTCAAGATTAAAGGTGTCGGTACCTCGGCGAGAATTGCTGTGAAAGCAGTAGATGAGGAAAGTACAATTTTTGTGGCATGGAAGGGTGTTGAGGATGACTCTGGGATATATTCGAACCTACTTTCAAAGAACCGCAAAGACTCTGGTGCATAATGTACAGATGATTATAACACATTGATACTCTTTTGTCCAAACATCTCTGGATTTGTTAATACTTGATAAAAGATCTTGTTTATTTTTTATCTGAATTGCAGATAAATCTTTCTGGCTACTGCAAGAGCAATTTCCACAGCGAAAGCCATATTGGCCAATTCAAACAGACCTTCAATGTTAATCCTTGCATCAGATTCTTTCCTTCTTGATAAGGACATTCAAATATATTCTCTGCATGACAAGGGTATAGTATTGAATTATTCTTGTTATAGGTTTTAATACCTTCCAAACCTTTAGCAACTAATCTATTAAATACCAATGAACATTGAGTCGTCACTGTCATGACTTAGCAAGCAATGAAAGCACTTTGATTTACCATAATTTCGACCTCTTTTATTAATCTATTAAGTTATTAGAATACCATTTCCTTGTCTGTTCATCATTACCTTTTAGACCGCTCTGTGTTAGAAAGGTCTGATACACGCTGACGATGCTGTGTATTAGATTCAATCATTATTTATGGGATTGAATTCTAACCAGCGGCTAATGATACCTGCTCGCTCTTTAGCTCATACTATGACAAAAATGACTGCAACTTTTTACATTAGATAATGCATTCGTAAATGAGTGCTTAATTGAATTTCATCCTCAAATTCCATGCCACAGTGACGACAATGATAAATACCCAGCTGTTCACTATGCTCTCTTTTCAGAATCACGATTTTACTTTTTTCTTCTGCATCCTGTACGACGACATACTCGTGGATTCTTCTCTTGATAAGGATATCCTTTATCATCCGCTCTATTTTATGTAAATCTCTTTTATGATCATTGTCTAACGTAATAATATTACTGGTTTCATCAATCCTAAGACTAATGTCTTTGTTAGTGTGGTATTCAAGGCTTGTGTGATTTTTCAAGTTATGATGTGGTCCATATTCTCTATCTATATCGTGGATAATGGCGGACTTGAAGTTTGCAGGAAGAAAGGTTAGGTCTATATTGATAGCCACAAGTAAATAGAGCACACTAAGCTTTTAACTCTGTTGATGAGGTCTATGATATAACCAACAAGGTCAGTATCATAAAAATACTGCTGTGCTATAGGCGTAAGACATAGCCTAACTGTATCATTATGTGATCAGCCTAGGAAAATCGATATAATAGACTGATAATAAAATTTAACAGTTGATTGATTGATCATTCTTAGGTATCAACCTATATTACGACATGGTATGACAATGTACAAATATTTTTGTTTGGTTGAACTATACCTCGCATTACTAACTAGGTTGTGTGATATGAGAAGCAGCTTTTTTTACTTTAGTTTTCTTTGTAACCATTAATGCAACTCCTATGAGAATAATAATCATAGCTATTACGGTAATTGCGGTTATCTTTTCATGCAGTACTACCCAGCCTAATAAGACAGCTATAACTGGGCTAACATAAGCAAAGGTATTTGCCAACGATGCAGATGTAACTCTAAGAAGCCAGTAAAAGTCTGTAAACCCTACAACAGTAATGATCAAAATTAAATATATCTGTGCTACCAGAGATCTGCCAGATATTTGTAATAAATCTAGATTGCGATATTCTCCAAGTCCAAAACTTATAGCAGTTAACATTAAACCTCCTGTTATCATTATCATGCCGGAAGATGCAAGAATGCTAACTGGAAGTTTAGCCTTAGAAGAATAAATTGAACCAACAGCCCATATTATAGAGCTGCCTATAAGAGCTGCAGTTCCTATAGGACTAAGATCACCGGTACCAATAGATGGGGCTACAAGCAACATAAGACCACCAAATCCAGCAGATAACCCTATGATTGTTGATTTTGTTAGTTTTTGTCCTAATCCTATATTTTTTCTCCACTTGTATATCAAATAGCCAATTAATGCAATCCATAGAGGAATGGTAGAATTTAGTAATCCCGTCATTCCAGAAGAAAGATATTGTGCACCCCAAGTAAGTAGTCCTTGACCTCCCACAAAAAGTGTTAATCCGAGAATCAAGCTGTGTTTCCAATGTTGCCTGGTGATACGTTCTTCTGTATATGGATGTGCAAGTAGCTGATTGTTATATTCATGCTGGGACTGAGGATGTTCCTGTTGTTTCTTTGGCTCTTGATATTGCTGAAGGCTATTATGATGATTTTTATGTACTATGCGATTGGCTTGCAAAAAGTATACTGCAAAAAGTATACCCCCTGAAATTGAAAATCTTAATCCGGCGCTCAGTAAGGGTGGAATTGTATCAATAGCAACTTTAATAGCAAGAAAGCTTGAACCATTAATAACCCAAATAGATATTAGGACTAGCCACACTTTTGATTGTTGATTTAAAGTCAATAATTTATTCCACCTACTCTGTCGATTAAAACTCTTTCTAATACAATTCCAACAGCATGGGTACTTTAACATTACTCCATTCCACTTATGGCAGATTCATCAATTTCCTTACGTGTTAACAGTTCCAGTATCAAATAGATTATCCTTGATTGATGTGATTAAATATTTGCAATAAAAATAAGTATCAGTGGATCTGTATTCCAGGCGCTAAAAACCAGTATAAACTGAAAGGCATTTTGTAGACTCATTGAAATAGCTACATGGTAATTCTGCAGACATTCAATCTGTGACACGCGACGTCGAAGACGGAAAATCAGTATATGAGATAGAGCTTGTGAAAAACAATAACCAATACTTTGACATAATCGTGGATCCAAGCGTTGGCAATATTTCAAAAATTAACGATACGATATAATCATCAAAATAGATTATTTTATTATTTAGTATATCCTGAGGTATAATAGATATATAATTCATAGTAGATAGACGATATATTAGAAATCATGTTCGATTGACTAAATTTACAATCGCAGCAGCTACAGCAATATCGTTTATTTCGTTAAGCATATCATGATATTTCTTACTAACTGCTACTTTGTGTGTTCAGTTGCTGGTCCTGCTAGGAGATCATCACCATTCGGAAGGTTACGTTTCAAAGGTTTATTGTCTTCAGATGATGGAGGTGGTGTTATCGTTGTCCTTCTTATGTTATTATTTTTCTGACTCTTGTATATACGGGAAATAACCTTCATACCACTTCTTTCTTACCCGCTTGACATCACTATAAGCCGACCTATTAACCAAAAAATCCTAGAACTGTTTCTGGTGCGTCAAGTGTCATTTCTTTATATTTTTCCTTATCGTACTGAGGAAGCGATGCCAAGTTCTCTATGAATTGTGTCACCTTTTAGAGGATACTTTCTTGATTGAATAGCTGCAGACACATGAGGAAATAAACTTCTGTAATTTTGTATATCCTGTCTGAGTTCCATTTTCACCCCCTTCTTAATGATTTGAGATCCTCGTAACCACTGACCGATTAGCTGCTTCTAACACTAAGCATTGTTGAAGGATTAGAAAAATCAGCTCATATCGTTATTGTGATTTCTTAAAGACTTCTGGCAGTCTCTTTAATGCGGGAGAATTAGGATCTATCTCAAAAGCTTTCTCTGAATAATATTTCGCTCCAGTATAATTTCCAATATTATATAGTGCCTGCGCTTTGAAAACGAGGCCATCAAGATGATTTGGGTCGATTTTAAGAGCTTTGTCAAGGTAAACGATGGCCTGTGTATAATTACCTAATCCGTTCAGTGACCAACCAATATTACTCAGTGACCATTTATAGGTCGGGTCGATTTTAAGAGCTTTGTCAAGGTAAACGATGGCCTGTGTATAATTACCTAATTCATTTAATGACCATCCTTTGCCGTCCAATGCATTTACGTAATTAGGATCTATTTTAAGAGCCGTGTCATATGCCGTTATTGCTTGACTAAAATTCCCCATTCTATTTAATGTGTCACCTTTGTTTACCCAAGCTTGTTTATCTCTACTGCCTTCAGCAATAACCTCTGTATTACCATTAACAACAACGATACAAAGAATTGCTACAAATACTATTGATATAATAGTATATTTGATAACGGTTTCCATATCTTCTATTTTGGAACTATATATTTCCTTATATTAAAGATAGGCTGAGGAAATACAATCGCACGACCAATTGAGTTTTTATGTAATCGAGTCAATAACATATATTAAAAAAGCCATGTGAAGCATAAACCCCACCTTGCGGTTAGATAGAGTCTTCTTCTAGAAAGAATACGCAGAATGTTCAATAATATCGATCAGCTACAATTATGATAGGTTGAGTGGGGACCAAATCAGCTTTCATAATGACACCAGTCATGCTGGCGACTATAATGTTAATAATAGTTCTAGGATTGCCGGCAGGATATATTGGTGCAAAAAAGAGCAGTGACGAGGGGTAAATAATCCAGATCGATGCTTTCAAGCAGGAAAAGATGACGGGAGAGACAGTCAATTCAGTCAGTCGGAATTTGATACATGTGGGTCAACTTATGAACACGGATTTATGAAGTGATGCCTATCGGTAGCCCTTTCTACCGAGAGCTTTGAGACCATCTCTAGTTTTTGTTTCCAGTAGTATCGTGACCCTTGCCATTTTACCTACCACTCACACTCAATGATAGTACCATATGAAACCGTATAAGTACTGGGTATACACTGCAGGGCTAAGCGTTGAGTAATATGTTTAATACGTCGTCGTCTTAGTAGTTGTATACATGAATAAAAAACTAGTTGTAGTAAGTGCTATAGCCATCTTCCTCTAATGTCCAATACTGGTTTAGGTGGGGGGGCTCTAGCTTATCTTTTATTTGAACAGCAGAAATATCTCTTCTGGTCACAGCCAATGCAATTTCTACCGCAAGTGTCATGTAAGCCAACTCAAACAGATCTTCAACATCAAACTCTATATCTGATACTTTTCCTTGCTTATAATCATAGGGGCATTCAAATCTATTTACTACGGAGCAAGGCTAGACGTTGAATCGAATTTATCATTAATATAGCCAGTTCAGAATAACGATATATCAGAGCATGAACGAGTACTAACAAATCATCTTCCTCATCATCGTTCTAGAAGATGGGTTGTAGAAAGAACCAACTCCCGGCATAACAGGTTCAGAAAACTTTTGATTAGATATGAGAAGAAGATGGAAAACTATTTTGCATTAGTATGTTTGGGTTGTTGCATTATAATATACAGGAGGATAATTTTGGTATAGGTTCTAGATGCTTGAGCCTTTTTTTATCTTGGCGCCCTTCTCTTTCTGTCGTTGTCTGAGAATATCCAGGACCGTGATCAAGTCTTTTGGTTTTGCTATTGTCAATTTAACAAACTATGAATGATATGGCCGTCACTACACTATATCACTTCCATTAACTCTTCTCTCTTCAACTCTCTATTTTCCTCAATCAGCACCGTAAATACGCGCAATCCCTTGGCTTCGTTGCTTTTATAAGAAGCTCAAGATGAAGATTTAAGGTTTGTAGTAGACGATCTGAAGACTTCATTGTAGAGATATAGAATGGCAGCAAACGAACGAACGAACAGTCGTTGGATACTCAAAATTCCAGTGCAGCTAACACAAGAGCAGGACAGATACAATACGGATGTCACTAATATGCCCTGAGAGATATCTTACTGTTATATTGAATAAAAAGCCATAGGTAACAGGTATTTAAGAAATGATAATCGTTATTTATCCAGCAGCGCAATATTTAGAGGAAATATGACTGAATACTGTTGTAGCCAATTCTCTAAGGCCGTGGATTATGACGATTTTGCTTATTATAGGACCACAGAAGACTCCTATCACTATATCACAAAGGACGGCTGGTATATTCGCGACGCCCA
This sequence comes from Nitrososphaeraceae archaeon, assembly GCA_051961195.1. GTDB lineage: Archaea > Thermoproteota > Nitrososphaeria > Nitrososphaerales > Nitrososphaeraceae > JARBAU01. The sequence goes on from JBQCDO010000407.1 coordinate 7,996, forward strand.
ATTTGATAGGCCGATAGCGTCGTTGGAACCATTTAAGCACTGTCCCTGGTGTGCTGCTAGTCTAAAGAAGTGAATGCCAGAAGTAAGGATAATCTGTTTGTACATGGCCGTATAGTAGGCATAAATAAATAGTCTATTATACAAATACATATAACTGAAAGAAATACGAGGTTGCTGGTGTCTGTGTACCGGATTCAGTCATGAATTAGCGTTAACTAGTCCACTGCCACAAGACTGAACCACTCCCTGCAACCAATTTTGATTAATTCACTACTAACTATAAAGAAGAAATACTAAACTCGCTACAACAATATTGGTTATAGTAAATCGTACTCGTTTTGTCCCTAAGAAAAAGATCGTTTTTAAAGGCTAGAAAAGTCAGGGTGTTAGGTTCGAATGAATCTCACACTAATATATCTGACTTAACGTTATAAAGTTGTATTTCCTATAATACTTTCCTACTTCCTAATTGATTAGGTAAATTAAAAGGAAAGAAATCTATAAGTGCTAAATAGCTTGTACTGCTATTATATATAGTGAGCCAGTTAGGATTATGGCGCTTTGAGATATATTCTGTAATTATTATTGTGATAATTACTGCGATAATGATTGTCACAGCGGTAGTTATTGCGTATTTGCCTGCGTCTTTAGTTAATGCAGAGTCAACTACTAGCGCTGTGAATGTGCTTGTCATTTAGATTACGTCCAGATATGAACGCTCGGCGCTAAAGCGCCTCATGATATAATATGAGTTAGTCAATCGGTTAGGCTAGGTTAGTTAATGTATATGGTTTACCAATCCACCATTGTTTGTTCTTTAACTTATGTTACGTTGTTAAGGCTAACTTCCTGATACTACCGATAGCCTAGATCTCTTGACATGGTATCTAGGCCTCTAGTGGTGAATTGTTTTGTAATAGTGTCTGTTATAGTATTCTCTTCGGCTTTCAATCTTGCCGCTTCTACATTTTCTTCCCGCGATTGTTCGGCCTATAATAATATTAGATATTCCTATAATACTATTAAATTATGGCAGAATACCTGAAGTTCAAACCTTTCATTTATTGTGCAATTATCTTATATGTGATATCTTGGGCAAAATTGGTATCTGGGTTAGATGGATCAATTAGACTAGATT
>JBQCDO010000408.1:0-5116 GCA_051961195.1 Nitrososphaeraceae archaeon
AGCGGTACCAAGTGGATTAGTTGCTGCCAAGTTTGCAAGAGATACTGACCCTACACCAGAAGAGTTGGAAAGATTAGGACAAGAAAAGCCCGGTAAAGCTACTGCTGGAAGTACTGTAACAGAGTAATATCCAAGTCTAAATTGTAGCGAGGCGCAATACAAAGAAAATTTTGCATATAAATGAATGAATACTAGGAAACCCTACTGTCAATTATCTTAACATATTCAGAATCAACTCTGATAGCGAGAATGTCAAAGGATTCTGGAGAAAAGATGCGTCGTGGCACTCTACTCTTTTCCTACATCCACTTTAACTTAATTAAGATATAGAATTATTAGAATAAATGGATAAAAGAAAAACCTACTCTATATTTGCATATATCATGAGAAACGGAAGCATAACGGGGGACTTGTGATGTGAAAGTGAAAAAAATAAACGCAGATAAAGACAGTAACAATGACAAAGGCATTTTGTTAAATAACAAACCATCAAAGTTCTCGTCTACCAAAGAAAAACTCAAGTCTTTGGGTCCGGGACTGATAACGGGAGCATCCGATGATGACCCTTCCGGCATAGCAACATTTTCTCAGGCCGGAGCACAGTTTGGCTTTGGAATGTTATGGATGGCGTTATTTCAATATCCCATGATGACGGTCATTCAGGAAATATGTGCAAGGATAGGTCTTGTGACAGGTAGTGGATTGGGAGGAATATTAAAAAAGAAATATTCAAAAAAAATTCTTATTCCACTTTCTGGCCTTGTGCTTATTGCAAATACGATAAACATCGCAGCTGATATTGCTGCCATGGGTGCAGCTGTAAGACTTTTGATTCCTCAGGTACCGATTTTTATTACTACAATTTTTTTCGTTATATTTATCGTTGGATTGGAGATCGTCGTCCCATATCAAAAATATATGAAAATTCTGAAGTATACTGCTCTTTCTCTGTTATCATATATCATTACTGCAATAATTGTTGGAGGCAGCTGGAGTCAAATATTGACTTTCAGTGTAATTCCACATATCGAGATTAAACCAGAATTCGCAACAATGTTTGTTGCCATAATCGGTACTTCTATATCACCATATTTATTCTTCTGGCAAGCATCAGAAGAAGCTGAAGAGGATGTTGCTAAGCAAAAAATTAAGGAAATCGGTAAGGGCAATCCAGAGGTAACAAAAAAAGAAATAAAATTAATGCGAATAGATATCGCGGTAGGAATTGCTTTTGCAGAGTTAATTGTTTGGGCAATTGTGATAACTACAGCTGGAAGTCTTCATACTCATGGAGTAACGGATATACAGTCATCAGAACAAGCTGCAAAAGCGTTGGAACCACTTGTAAAGACTTTTCCTCACGCAGGTGAAATTGCAAAGGCAATATTTGCATTTGGTATAATTGGTACTGGATTACTAGCAATACCTGTGTTGGCCGGTTCTTCAGGTTATGTATTGGCAGATACTTTTGGATGGAAACAAGGCCTAAACAAAAAATTTAACCAGGCCAAAGCATTTTACATAGTTATAGCCGCCGCAACTTCAATAGGCTTGCTAATTAACTTTGTAAATATCGATCCTATAAGAGCATTAGTATATGCCGCAGTTATAAACGCCATTACTTCTATTCCTATTCTTTTCGCTGTATTGAAAATATCAAATGATAAGAATTTTCTCAAGACCGAAACGAATGGAAAATTATCACATACTATCGGGTGGATAACCTTTATTGTAATGGGTATTTCAGTAATTATTATGTTTATTACATGGGGCAAGTGACAATATTTAACAATACGATAGGATCTATGATGATAACCAGATGGAAGTCATTTGCAGAGAGGGAACATGGCAATTTCTACAGTGGTAAAAGTTGAAATGATGAGAAGCGAAAGATATACATCGAATTTGATAGAATACGAGTGGGATGCCTATAAAGTAAAGAAGTATCGTTTATTACCTTTATATCCTATAGATTGTGTAGTATTGTATGATATTTAACAAATTGAGTGTTAGAAATAAAAGTAAATCTAGATCGACGCTGGTTATGATGTTGTTGCCGTTGTTGGTTACAGCAATGCTTATATTTGCAACATCTTTCCAGGGGGTATCGGCTCAGAATCAATCGTCTGCGAACACAAGTAATAATAACAATAAAACAAATCTTAATACATCTGGTAAGACTGTGGTAATTCCACAAGGTAATAAAGCGACAATCATAGCAAATCCTACAACCGCTGGTCAGACTAAGAATACACAGGGTAATAATCGGACCGGCTTTACTTCTGTTTCTAATTTGGTTGTAAAAGATAAGACGTTCCCAATAAAATATAACATAACGAAGGGAAAACTTTTAGGAATTGTTGGTGACAAAGATAAGACGACCATGATTTTCCTATTAGGTGGCACCTCGGATAATGGTAAATTAACAGTTGAACTCCCACGAAATGTATTAGATGCAAAAAGCCAGGGAAATACTGACACCAAATATCATGTCAAGATTGATAACAAGGATGTGGATTATAAAGAAGTTGGAACTAACCTTAATGCTAGAATATTACAGATCGACTTTAGCAAAGATGATAGAATGATGGAAATAGCAGGTACTCAGATGGCGTCCTAGTCAAATAATCAAGTATATCCCCCATATTTCTGTTTACGACGAGCTATAATAGCTAATACCAGAAAAAATAATGTGATGGTAAGATTTGGATAGCATCATCCTACAAATTAGATCTATGAGAACGTACAAGTGATGTAAGAATCCATTGAATAGATAATTAGACCATGATACACGTATTAGAAAATTATAATGAGAAAATACCGGGAGGATAAGAGCGAGATAGAAAAGGATTCATCAGCCAGTCAGCATTACTTGCTGATGAGAACACGCATATCTTTTCTGATAACTTCCAGTTATATTTATAATATTTGCTGTTAGCTATCTGCTACCTAAAGTATTATTATATAAACGATCCCGTACACGGCAAATTATCAATCTTACAGTAAAATGTGGTATTAATCGTGTGGCTACTCCTGTAATAGCTGGCCTCTACTCGTACCATATATTTTCTATGATAGTGATATTCATTCTGGTTGGGTTTTGGTCCCTATTTTAACAGTATTAGCTTTAATATACTTGGTAGACATGAAGGAGAAAAGCTGTGTCTTTAGGAATGCAAATGTAATCAGCTATCCTAGTGAAGGACTTTACATGATTTTATAGATGGCGGCTACCACTTGATAATGATCCTAAGAAGGGACTATTCATTCAGGCATCAGATTGGACAACAAAGGATTTTGGTGGGTTACACCTACCTCATGTAGATCCATTTGGAAGCTTTGTTATATCATATTGGGTACATTATTGTTATCAATTGCTGGTACCTTTTATTACTTTGGTACCTTTTATTACTTTGCCTGTAAAAAGTCTACTATGCGAATATCACAAAGGTAACCAAGTTTCTACCAAGTCATGTACAAACTACTTTAATCGATAAAAGACGCCGTACAGTATTTCCTTTATATCTATCGATATATAGATATGAACTTGTCAGTTACGACCTACCTACCAACCAACCAATTTTAAATTGTAATGAATAGCTTTAAATCCTAAATCTCAATGAATGGATGTATAGTTCGTAATTCTTAATTATAAAATAATTAAGCAAACTATAAATTATAAAAATCTGTCTTTGGATAGGATCCTGTTTGATTGGCTATCTGATAAAATGCTCTTGTTATTCATACCACTATTTATTAGCGACATAAATTTTACTATCCTTCAAATCCTTTTTTGAAAAAGCGAGATCTCAGTGAAATCGGAATTTACAGAATTTAATAAAAATAAAAATAATATTCAGATAATCAGGATCTCTTTTACTCCCATATTTCATTCTGTGCAGCTAATTATTCTATTTATCAATCGGTACAATGGATATATTTGGGAGCCTGACTATGACACTTTTGTAGCAAATTTTACCGAGTCTGTGGTTGAGCCTCTTGTAGCAGCTGCAGCTGCACTTTTGATATTATTTATCTGAATTGTTATATCTCCTTTATATGGTTTAGAAAAGGTTATTCTTTCAAATCCACTACCGGCTCGTGGCATTTCATGAGTTTTATTCCAAAGAACATGACCTTTGTTATCATAAATAGATATATCATAGCTATCCACAGGCATCAGTCGTTGTAATATTTCTGGCTGATTAAAGCCAACTTCACGACCTTCTCCTGATACATTTGTTTCCGTTTGTGGAACAGTTTTTGCACTAGCCGGTGGCGCACTTGCATTCAAAAATAGTACTTCCATATCAAAGCCCCTATTAGCAGGTATATTTGGGGACTGCATTGACGTAGGATTACTCCATTTTAGTTGAACCCTATAGACACCACTGTTTGATATCTTCGTCATAACTGGAATGGTTGAGTTAGAGTTATTTGCTGATTGTACAAGTCCGGTGGTCTTGCTGCTATTAGTGTTATTGTTACTTAATGCAAATGCATAGTTATTATTTGACTGTGCTAGTATTATAGCGGAAGTAAGTGATAATAGCGATGTTACAATAATAAAAAGTCGTATCGACTTTAATTGACATAAGGGTCTGATAAAACTAGACATTTTATTAAACATTTCATCTTCCGACTTTCTATTTGTATCAATATTGTAAATAACCATAGTAATAATTGGCTTGAATAGCATATAGAGCTTTCAATATTTTACTTGATGGCTTGGCAAAGTGATTATGAAAATGTCATCATCATTCCTAGCAACTGAAATCTTTTTTATCCTATGCTGCATATATTCACATGATTTTTACGACTACTCGACTAGCAATGGAGTAATAAAGATATTAATATTGATTTGATTTGTCAAGGGACTCTCGTCATGGTGTAATACAAATTTTGAATGAGACTATGATGAATATATCTTATTTACAAAAACAAGAAATTATCACTGGAACATTGTTGGACTTAATTTCAGTGAAAGACATAAATTTTTCCAAGAACGGTATGAACAAATAGATGAGATTATAGATGAAGTTGCTGAGCGTGCACGTACTCTTAATGGCAGTTCACTTGGTACTCTTGCCGAATTCGTAGAACATGGTTCAATTCA
>JBQCDO010000409.1:0-3819 GCA_051961195.1 Nitrososphaeraceae archaeon
GTATACAAGGCCGATATCAATAAAATAAAAATATCTAATTGAAATAAAGCTGAAATGACTGAAACAGAAGTTGTCTGGCAACTGTGTATTTAAAATTATGTACTTAGATACTAAAGGCAGAAACTGATTATAAAATTAAATATATTGATAAATTTGTATACTCTTATATGGTCCTAATAATAGCTGTTAGGAAGTTATCTGTAAGAGCTTGTTACTTATTTTACTATTAGTACAGGACAATCTGCATATCTCAGTATTTCTGAAGCAACACTTCCAAGCAATATTCGTTTCAGTCCACTCCTACCCCTTGTTCCTGCAATGATTAGATCTGCATCAAGTTTGTCGGCATAGTCTACTATTTCTGATGCTACAGATCTTGTAGCAACAATTATATCAGCTTGTAAATTTACATCCATTTCTTTAGCCTTTTCCATAATTTTGCTAAGTAATTTTGCTTGCACTTCTTGCTTTGATAGCTCTACAATTCCCTTTACAGGAGTTGAAGGGATATCCGGCTGGATTGCATCTACACTGTCGTGTCCATATCTTATTTCCTGTGGCAAAACATGAATGACAGTCACGACCGCATTGAATAGCTTTGCTAGAGAGATTCCATAATCAGCTGCATCTAATGACTCTTTAGAACCATCTATGGAAACTAATATTTTATTAAATTTCTTGCTTAGAGATTCGAGTTTCTTTATGAAATCGTTACAACTATTAAGCACATCATCTTCCATCAGAATATCCATGACTTCTTTCAAATACTTAATTGCTAGAGGTCCACGAGCATATAATTGATATATCTTCTCCTGTCTGTGTTTCTTATCCCTTGAACTAATTATTTCATCTCTTAAGTCTTCCAATTCCCTCGCTGACAAGATCTCACTTATTACTCGATGCCTCCTATATTCGTATTTAAACATCTGGTTTGATATCTAATTACAATATTCTTTTAGCTTGTTCGACTGTAAATTTATTTATATCATGATTAAGAACAAATTATTATAATTGAGTAGGACAAATGTCTCTAAGCCATGAATTGGAAGTATATCTACCAAAGAAGGAGTGTTGATCGACAAGTAATGTTGAATCGGTTAACAGGCTGGTTGCCAATAACTGATTTGTCATAATTGCCTTTAGAATATCTTTGTCTGTTATTATCCCAATCATTTTACCACTATTATCTAATACAGGCAGCCTGCGTATGTTTTTTGTATGCATTACCGACTAATTCTAATTTAAGATAATACTAACAGTCAATATTTTTATGTGTATTGTAGATTAGGCGATGGTAAAATGTAATAATATTATATTATGTACTGTCATGCACTACAATCCAAAGATGTAATATATTGTTTGTTTTATCAATGGTTGATGAGCTTAGAGTCAATTCCAGTATCAAGCATTATGACTAATAATGTAATAGTTCAAACCGAAGATCAAACTATCCAAGCAATTTCTAGAACTATGTTTGAGAACAATATTGGTAATGTACTAATTATAAGAAACAATACATTGGGTAACAACATCGGGAACCAATATGAGGTTATTGGCATTATAACCGAAAGAGATCTTGTTCGAATAATAGGCTTGTTTGATCAGACACTCTATCATACTCCTGTACAACAGCTAATGAGTAAGCCTGTAATTAGCATAACATCCAGTAGTTCGCTTAAAGATGCGATAGAGACAATGCAGTTAAAGGGTATAAGACGACTCCCGATAATTGAGCAAGACGGTAAACTGGTAGGCATAATCACAGCTCGGGATATATTCAAGATGATAATTAAGAATCAGGATACAATTTCGTCTTTATAAATAACCAAACACTTCCACATCTAGGTGAATTATATGAGCGGTTCACTCAATATTGGTCAGAAGATCTTTTACATAAAAATCTATAATGTCATATATTCTAACCCTCATCTCCAATTTCCCCTAACTAATAAACAATAGAAAACAAGAGTATTTCCTATTGTCATTCTTTTAGTTTTGCTTCTGGCCTATCTTTATTTCAATGAGTGTCAAAAAATAGTATGTAAGTTAATATCTCAAAATTACTAGTAGCCTCTTATATCTACAAATATAGTATCTATATTTTCAAGACGTTCGGATTTATCAGTCTTAGCCACTATGATTTTCCTGGCTATCATAAACGTCTTCGAGGATAATTTGTCAAATCTATTACTGCAGCTTATGAGCGACAATGAATCTACATTTATATGTAATATTCCAGTATCTTTTCAATAGAATCTTTTTCATTATCGTTTGTATACTCTTGATATCTTGTAAAGTCAAGCGGTGTGAGTATGCCAATTGGGTCGTTATCCGAATTATCAGTAGCATTATGAACTACAAGCAAATGTCTTAGGTTATATTGTAACATCATATCAGCAGCTTCTGATGGAGAGGAGTTAGACTCGATAGTAATTATAGGAGAAGACATTATCTCCTTATTTGTCACAGTGCTAATACGTACGTCATTAATACACACCTTCCTCACCAGGTCTCGTTCAGTAACTATGCCTTGCGGCTTGCCACTGGCATCAACTACTACCAAAGAGCTGACATTCTTGTCCTTCATCTTCTGAGCAGCTTCTTGAATAGAAGATAATTCCTCAATGGTTTCAAGTTTTTTTCTCATAATATCTGCGACTTTCATAGTACTGGTTGATATATTATCCAGCTTTAATTAAGTATCCGCTGTCTTAGGATCTATTTTCGGGACTCTTCCATTCGGTCTGTTTCACGATTCAGCCTAGAACTCAGTATCAATTGGCATTTTATGATGACAATATATGTGATTAGATCTATTATTAGGTAAATATCATTACTTAGTTGCATTACCTTAGTTGTTGTACTTTGAGTTTTATCTTTTTTATTGTTACTCAAAGCTTAAGAGTAATTCACCAGTCATTACAGATTGGCCCTTTACGACTTTAATTTCTTTAACCTTTTTTCCATTAACTGGGCATAGTAATCTATTCTCTATCTTCATTGCCTCTAAAACAAATACAACTTGTTCCTTTCTGACTTCTGTCCCTATGTTACTAAGATTTTCGCTATCCTGCCGCCGATTGGAGCTTTTATTTCCTTAAATGAGGCATGGATCGGAGATTCCTTGACTGTATAGGCCATACCATTTATTATCATGATTGATGACTCACCTTCTCCTACAAAATCTAAATGAAATGACTTATCATTTATCTCTAATTCATCTGGATTCAGCTGTTTTACTATCAATTCTTTCTCATTATTTTATCTCCAACGATTTCTATGTTATATGGAGTATCGTTAACTTTGATTTTCATTTAACCCACTTATTGATATTAAAATGACTATTGAAGAGATCGATAGTATCAAACCTACTCAGTGCCCATGGATCGACAGCCATTTCTCATATTTCCTTATTCAAGAATTCAATCTTCTTTGGTAGTAGTGAATTAAGGCTGGCTGCTGCTATTTCTCCATCTTTTGATGAAAATGGCCTTAATTTTTCTATAAATGATGTGTCATAGTTTCCGACAACGAACCTTGCATCATTTAATGCCGAGATATGAAAAGGGATGATTGAGGGAATTCCGGTAATCCTAAATGACATCAGCGAGCTCTTCATTTTTTCTATTGTCTCTAAACGGGGTATTTGCAAATGATATAATCTTCGCAATTAGTGAATCATAGAAAACAAGGATTGAATATCCAGAATACATCGCTGTATCGACTCTAATGCCTTCAATTTCAGGTACTATGAATTTTGTGATGGTTCCAGAGGAAGGAACAAAACTCAAGGGATGTTCTGAATTTATCCTACACTCT
>JBQCDO010000410.1:0-2094 GCA_051961195.1 Nitrososphaeraceae archaeon
AAAGGTTGGCTGGGAATAGAGGCAGATTTCTGACTTATTAGCTTTTCAAATGTCAAGTTACGTTGTACCTAGGAAGAGCTGATCCAATTGCTGGGGGCCTATTTGCATACCTTACTTACTTACTTACTTACTTACATTTGGCTTTGGTAACACTCCATGTTTTGTAGTAAGCTTTCCAGTTAGTAACGTTGAGTAATAGATAGATAGTGATTCTTTGTCAAAGGTATTAATCGTGTCATCGAGGAGCGTACCATGGTCCAGAATATGAGCCAGATTAATGTTGGATTTTAACAGGTTTTAAAGTGCTTGGAGGATAATATGAGAGACGGAATACAGGTTTACTAACATTTACTGGTTGTGAAATGATGATTTTATCTTCATCCTTACGCAATAGAAAATCTTAAAGTACCAGACAATTAATTTTCCACTATATTTCTAGTAGTGAGTGACTTTTATAGAAAAAAGCATAAGACCACAAAATGTGACTATCATCTCATGGTCGATGTCGGTAACGTTGTGGCCTTGCCAAAGAATGACTTGACATGGGGTCTATAGATGTAATAAAGTATGATTGCGTTGATAACGACGTTGAATATGGCTCCTATATTCCCTGTCACAATTGAAACAAGTCCTAACGCTATTCCAATATATGCTAGCAAAACTGTAATAGTCCATGCCCATCCTCTTCCTTTTAATAATCCGTAGGCCATAACAAAATATGCTAAACCTAAAGCTAATAAGGCAATACCTCCCCCAACAGACCAGCCAACCAATATTGTGTGAGATACTCCTGAGGATCCTGTATTAGTAACAGTTAAAAATGGAGCGACAGTTGCTGCCGTAATACCATTTGCAAGAAATGCTATACCACCAATTATGGTAAGTACTGCTAATATTGTAACACCGAACGGTCTGTGTTTATTTTCCTGTTGCATAATGGTACAATTGCGACATTCATATATTTAATGAGTAGGAGTTCTTTGCAACTAAATCAACATAATAATTACATTGCAATTTGCATAGAATCTTTTGACGAAAAATACGAGGACATTTAAGATGAAAATAAAAAGTCTTGAAACAAATACAATCCAATAAATGAGAGAAACTCGTGAAATCTGAGACGCACGGAATATTTCGTATTAATCCATCGAGGGAACTCGTGCATTTTTTGTTGTCTATTGTGGAGTTATGAACTTCCTACCAGCTACATTGAGAACTAGAACCCGTAGGTTTTTTTGAATCCACAAAATATAGTAGCTATTCATTTCTTTTCTTCTTCGAATTTTTTACAATTACATGCCCAATCTCCGCTACCATAACATTTCATATCTCCGGTTCCGATTCCTTCATGATCAATTTCTTCGTGTCCACAATTAGAACAGACCATTTCTATCATCCCTCATTCCAATATACCTCTTGGTAAGTTAAATGCTGTTGGTTATATACCTAATTTTATTTTGAATCAGGTATAAGTAACATTTGTTCAGCTAATTCTCTTCACTATAGCATGACTACTACTAAACCCCTTTAACTTCATGACAGCAATCTGTAATTCTAGTGCGTTCTTTTCATGCTAAACACAGTATCACATCTTACCATCCAGCCACCTTATTGTTAAGAAAAACAAAAAAACCTTACTATTCCATACAATTCAGACTCCGTCCGCCAACAAAATTCCTCATACATATTCCATCTACATGCGACTTAACAACAGATGCCAAAGATCATAATAATGGGTAACAAATTATTAATATATCATTATTTTAAGGCATCGTCTCCAAATTCCCTCGACCCGATATCATAAGCTTCAGAAATATCTTTAACAAAGATTTTACCATCTGAGGCAGAACCTGTACTTAGATTTTTAACAAGATCCTGAACAAGCGGTTTTGCCAGCGGATCTGCTACTGATACATCGATCTTAGTTCTACTTCCGAATTCTGGAGCGTATTTCTTTCCGTAATTGTATACGTCTGTGACGACTGTAGCTTCTCTTTTCACACGACCTCTGCCTTTTATATCATAAAACATCATTCCGCCAACATTATGTTTGTACAAAATGGCATTCACATCAGCGAGCCTTTCATGTGCAAC
>JBQCDO010000411.1:0-2789 GCA_051961195.1 Nitrososphaeraceae archaeon
ATCTGAGTCTAAATCTATTCCCTTGATAAATTCTTCTAGCATGAAATGTTCTCGTAAGAATTCCTCTGCACAGTCGTCAATACTTATTCTTTTTTCCATTGCAATTTCTCTTAGTTTGTTATATACCTCTGGTTTTATGTAAAAGATCTTTCTTAGTGGTCCTAGTGTGCGAGCTTGCATGCCTTTAGTTGCCTGTCTATTTGTCTGCCTGATCGTCTATAAGTCCAATGGTAATTATCATTGACTGTTTTGTTTTATTTATTTGCGATGTTGAGCCAGGAAACTGAATTTACATCATCTTTAGATAGTGCGCATAGCGTGCGAATTGACTTGTGGAACAAAACCCTAAGTTTGTACTGGTGATATATTTACTGCATAATACTGACTGAACGAAAATGACCAACTGCCTACCTGAATTTTGTTTAAATGAATTAAGGTCCTACGTAGCGCGCCAGTTTGTATTAGGACCTTGAACGCCCACGATCATAGGCAGGAATCCAGAACCCTAGAGGAAGTTTCTACCAATCTATGATTACTAGACTGAAGTATGACCGTATGACCCCATAAAGATTCGAGCGGTAATATTTTGATAGGCTTCCATTAGTATTTAAGGTTACAAAGGCTGCCGCAATACACATCTTTCTATATACAGTGTTGGCTACTATATTCTAGGCTGTTGGGCTAGCAATATCTATCAGCATTTGCGTTTGCGATCTGATTTCCACTCGCAAAATAACCCTGCAGCTCTACTGTATACGTATTCAGAATAGCAGACAAATAAAGTATTTTTCTGGCCTTTCGTATAATTGTAACGGCATCTAACCTAGCCTACAAGTTTAATCCTACATAACGACCGTAGCAGTCCAGGATCACAAAGGATGCCCAACAACCAATCTACGAATCAGGCTCCGGTGGCCGTAGTATATAATTGGTTTTATCTTGTCGATGCTATATGTTAACTATCTATTAAAAAGATTGCAAATTAGCCACAAGGGATTGCTATCTCTTAAATCTCCTAAATATAATATTGAACATATACTATGGGGTGTTAGACTGGAAAAAGCGCCAATATCTATCAAATATTTGCGAGCGACATCTTCTGTTCAGATCTTTGCCCGCTCGCAAATGCTGCCTAGCCAGTCTAACACCCAACTATAATCGGTTCGAATAACTAGCAGATAAAGTTAATTTACATTGGTTATATCTCGGCGATCAGATATCTTAAGATATATTTCCTGTTTCATACTAATTGGTTAACAGTAGCTCTACTCCATTATAATTAAGGCATGAATAGCGGAGGTTTTTTGTAGTAAGATGGAGATATCAAAAAGTGAATCAGTTTTACAACCCGATTATTCGAATGTATTTGCCCCCCAAATTTGCTTGAGAATGAGTGGATGCATAGAGCATACTATATAGAACTATAAGGAAGAATAATTAGGAATCATTCGTTATATACCTTAGAAACCAAATATACTATGGTGGTAGGTGAAAAGGCAAGTAGGCAGATAGTGAGGTTGGTACGGCATGGCTAGACTCATGCAATAACATCTGGCCAATGCAAAGCGTGACTGGGATAACGTAAGTGGTCTTTAACATTTCCCTATTTACAACGGCAAAGTTCCTATTCCATTGATGCTCCCAATTATTGATGCCATGTCCACCAACTTTCCTATCACATCTTTTATCACTTCTTTTTCTTATTTCTGCCATTTACTATACGAAATATAACCCCGATTTAATCTTAGAAAATGATCTCTATATTCAACTACTTAATAGATCAATATTTTCTTCATCGTTATGAAATACTGATAAGGCTTGCAGCCAATAATATTGGTATGACATACGAAGATACCCGCAATCATGGAAAAACTAAGGCAGAAAAACGCAAAGAGGAAGTAATTAAATCCCAATCACCCGGTCCCAAGACAGCAGAAGCATTCAGACAAGATGCAAATGATGCAAAGACCAAAGAAATAGACACATAAATCAAATAGAGCTCAGACGACTAGCTAACCCAAATCAGAACCTTTTCAATGTATAATGCATTATCTTAACTTTGACAGCTAGCGCTCAGATCTTAATAGGTACATGTGCTAACATATTATATATTGTGTGTAATTCTTGCTGTTGTTGTTCTATTGCGAGAGGACCGATTGCTATTATTGCAAAGACTACCTTCAGTAGGACTATTATGATAATTATAACTACTATTATCGCTACAATTGTCCATAGCATACCTAATACCATATCCATATTCTGAGCATGATATTATATAGTGGTTGGCCATCAATTTTAGAATGAAAATAAATATAAGATTATTTTATAATATTCTATTTATCATACTAATCTAATTCTGTAAGATATTCGGTTACTTGTTAAGCAACAGATCATGTTAACAAAATATTGAATAGTGGTGCTAGAGAAGGGTTCTCTATGTGGGATTATATCCTTATCGTAATGAAGGCCTTATGAATGAATAAGACTTTTGGTAGCGAATAGATATTCCTTTATTCATTAGTGATATGTATATGACATAATTTCGTACGCAGTAATATCAGTCATAACTAGTACTATTAATCCCATCAATCATAGAAGGTAAGAATTTAAGCATAACCTTCAACTATATGTGTTATGAGCAATTAGAAGAACAAGAAAATCTAGAATTATTAAATTCTCAAGAATCTACTACTACATATCCATCTGAAGCACTGATAGAGAAAGACAATGAGTTGACTGCAAAAAAACCCGCTGAAGAAAGAAAGGTAGTAGTTGTAAAGCCATCAGAG
>JBQCDO010000412.1:0-9906 GCA_051961195.1 Nitrososphaeraceae archaeon
TATCTCATGTTCTTCACATATAGTAATGGCTCGTTGGTGACCAGAGAGGATCCAGTGAAGTATCCATGACCATCTCCGTCGCAAGTAGTTGAAGCACTTGATGCCGAACTGGTAAGTGCGCTTTTTACTTCAGCTGGTGATGCGCTTGGATGGGATGCCTTATAAAGAGCAGCTGCCCCAGCAACATAAGGAGCCGCCATACTCGTTCCACTTAATGTGGTATATGAGCTACCATAATAGGTTGATAAGATATTCACTCCAGGAGCGGCGATTGTTACCTTCGGGCCATAATTACTAAATGTTGCAAATGTATCATCATTGCCATATTGTGTAGCTGGGCCCAGTCCACCACATCTCCCGTCGCTATCGGCAATTGCACCCACGGCTATTACATTGGGGTTCGACGCCGGAGAAAAAGTAGAAGCATCCTCTCCACTGTTTCCAGCAGCAGTCACAAATGTAATTCCAGCAGTTACAGCATTATTTACCGCTGAATTGAGTGCGGTAGAATCGCACTTACATCCAAAACTCATATTCACAACATCAATTTCCTTGGCATGCTCTGTTATGTAATCTATTCCAGCTATGACATCGGATAATGCACCTGCTCCACTTCTGTCCAAGACCTTAACTGCCCAAAGCCGAGCACCTGGTGCTACACCAACTACGCCAATAGAATTGTCCAATGCTGCTGCTATTCCAGCGACATGAGTTCCGTGACCATTGTCATCGTTAGCAGTGGAAGTCCCGGCGACAAATGTCTTTTGAGCATAAACATTCAGATCAGGATGGTTCATGTCTATGCCAGTGTCTAAAATCGCAATATCAGCGTTCACTGAGCTTCCTCTTACTCCTTCAGCTGGTGTTGTGGTGTTGGGGACATTTGTATTGAGTGGACTATCCCCTATTCTTTCTATTCCGGTCGGGACAATCTGGGAAAACATGCGCACCTTTTGATCTTGCTCCACCGTCTCCACTCTTGGGTCATCTTTTAGACTCGTCAAAAGATCTGGATTGTCGCCTAGCTTTATGGTGTATCCACTTAAAGCATGACGATAAATATTGAGGATTTCTGCACCTCTACTTTTAATCTCACTAGCCATAGCTCTCATTTCTTGAATGTTTGAAATATCGGATTGTCCAGATGTAGACAAACTATTTGCCTCCTGCTTGAGGACTACAATATACTGACCACCTATTTCCTGACGTGCTTCTTTTTGCATAGCGAGCCTTGATGATACAGAATTCTGAAAAGTATCTAAAGTGTTCAATCTCGGATCTTTTTGATTATCTATTGACGTATTATCCAAATTTGGAATTGAGCTAGGCATGACCTCTTGTACAGACGGCCAGACAGAACTGCTTGAAAATACTGTAGCATCAGGATATTCTGATGACGATAAATACCCTGATCTAGTGAATGAGCTGCCTTCCTTCAGTTGTTTATTAGGAAATTGGTCTTGAAAAGCAAAGGCCGAATAGTTCCGAGAATTGCCTATGATACTAAATGATGTTGAAAACAACGTGACTGCCAAGGCAAAAAAAAGCGCAGTCTTACTAATACAATTCATTCCTATTTATGCACAGCTAATCCGTATAAATGAAATGTGACGGATAGTACCTGTTATTTTCTAGACACGAATTCTACTCTATAAAATTAGAAGGTTTCCTGAGTAATCTATGCCTTCGTGGCCCACCCACCAACAATATATCTTTGGGAGCCGTTAGGCAAGATTCTGTCAAAATACTAAAATTAGTATACTTAACGTAATATTACCAAACGATACTGCAATTTGTGTCAGCTTACAAATACTGATTAAGGTTGTAAGCAATTGAGGTGAAAGTTTCCAGAATGTTCACACAGTCTCGAATTATATTAAGTTAGAGATCTTGATTATATATAACAAACTAGGTTGACCATGAAATCCAATGCAAAAAAACTAGAATTGTTTACCTTAAATCTCCTTTCTCTTCGATCATGCTAAATAATATACTGAAGTTCAATTTCCAGCGGCCTGGCTACCTCACCTCTTAATTAGCTGTAATGCCAAGCCCTGCTGATTTAGGTTAACCTCCAAAGATTTTATCTTGCTCCTATAATAAAGGATCTTTTTCCCCTTGACATCGAATTGAATTTTCTCGATTGAAATTAGACCAGATTTCTGTAATTTTTGGATTTTTTTATACGTGGAGCTCAAAGGCAACCTGTATTCGCAGCATATTTCGGATGCAGTTTTGGGAGAATTCATTGTCGACGTTATTATACTGTATGTCACCTTGTCGGCAATCTCTCTTAACATAAGCAGGACATTAGAATCATCGTTTGGAATATAACTTTGTGAGTCTATCATGTTCATGTTCATGTCTTATTAGGTTACACTAATTAGGTTTACCTAATATTTAAACGATGTACCATATGCAACATGGCTTTTGATACTCCTTATCATAATAAAAAAAGAAGGTTTGAAAATGGATCTACGAAAGGAATAGAAATGCGTCGCTTATATGTAATAAAAACATTGGAGAAAATATGAATAGACGTAGAAAAGAAATGATAAATAGGTATATTATATGTTGTTGTGATAGGCACAAGAAAAGATCTCTACTATCTACCTAAACGTCTATAGGTTTTTAGACCGAACCCACAGATCCAGATCATATTCGGAAAACCAAACTAATGATTTGTTTAAGATAATTACAGGACAGGTATCTCATATTTAAAATACTACTATTTCCTCTCAATATCAGCCATAGACTTTCTTGCACTTTCGATAGCCTTTGTTTTCCTTGGTTTAATCGCCAATATGTACACAGACCCTACTATATAAACAGCAAGCAGGATTAGTTGAGCTATCACTGATTCAAGTGTAGGATGGATGCCAGTCATTTCTGCCAAATTTATATCAAATCTGGGAACGATCCCAATAAGACTAGTTGTCGAAATATACCCAATTTCCTGAAGTGAACGTATTGCATTACCCAAAAATGCTATTGACATATATGCACCTACTGCCATAGTCAAACCAAACAATATTCGAAGAGGCAATTTTTTACCCAGTCTTCGAATAACAAACACTATACCAATAATTATCGCTAGTCCGGAGATGAATCCAGCTATCACGTACCATTCCATATACTTTGCAAATGACAGCATAGCCTGATAAAATAGGACAGTCTCAAAACCCTCTCTATAAACGGTAAAGAAAGAAAGCATAATAAATACTATGACGCTACCAGTGGTAGTTGCCTTCCACACTTTTGCCTTTACAAATTCTATCCATTTTTTAGTTTCAATTTTATTCAGGACCCAGAAGCTAACCCAGAATAAAATTGCGACTGCAGAAATACCTGCTACTGTCTCAATAATTTCCCTACTTGCTCCTGATATTTCTATAATATATTGCGCAATAGACCACGTTGCAGCGGTTGCAGCAATGGCGACAAGAATGCCATAATAAACATGCTTCTTAAACTTATTATTTCTGGATGCTTCCAAATAAGTCAGGATTGCTCCTATGATCAAAGCTGATTCCAATCCTTCTCTGAATATTATCGAAAATGATGTAGATAATGCAATCCCAGGTGCCACAACCCCAGTTCCGGATACTAGTCTCTCAGATTCATCCAGACCCTGTTTTATCTCAAAAACCTTGCTCTGAACCTTGTCATATGGAGCGTGTACTTGAATTAGATTTCGTAACTCGGCAAATTTTATTTCCATATCTAAGGTAAAGTCCGGATTAATAGGTCTTAATGGAATTTCTACACTTTCGTAGTTATCCAAATAAGCTGATCTAGATGCCAAGAATGCCTCATTATAATCACCCTTTTTATATATCGGAAGCATATCATCTAACTTGGACCCGATCTTGTCCACATCGTTTCGAACAATTCCTTTAGAAGATTCATCTGCCTGTCCTATACTCCGTCTATCTCCAGTATATACTCCAAAACCTTTGCTAAGAGCCTGAATGTTTGTAAGGTTTCTCTCGTTTGCTCCAATACCAGTGTTCAACGATCGAAGTGCCGCGGATGAAAGCTTACTATTAGAAGAGGAAAGGCCGCCTGATATGGTTGAATCAATCTGCGATTTACTTTTAAGAAGAGATTCCGCCTTTTTCAGGTTCTCGAGTATACCATTCACGTAGGCACTAATTTCGCCTAGTGGAGCTTTCTTGCTAATCATTTCTCTAAGGTGTTCTCTCATTGCTAATTCAATGTCAATCTTAAGTTTATGATCGCTCTTGTCAATGGGAGGTTCAAGATATTCAAAGTTATCCAAGTATGCCATAACAACAGTATCATCGGCCCGGGCATAGTTTCCAGTCTTGATGTAGGCAACAGAGTTAGCTAAGTCAGTTCGGATAGCTGAAAAGTATTCAGCATTTTGATCTTGAGGTTGGTTTTTAGCAGAATTGGTAGTAGAATTTCCGACGTTATTCGCAGTCGTATTAGTTTTGCCAGGATTAGTAGACGGAGAGGTTGTAAGCCATGGAGCAAGATCATTTTCCAGTTCGGAAATCACTCTTGAAACCGTCTGCTTATCGGATCTTTTCACAACATTATTAGTGAGCTGAGTGTATGCTAATTTAATTTCAGAGTTCTTGTTATTATTCAAGGAAGCGGATGTATTCCCATAATTTAATTGGGATACATGAACCAAACCTATCGCATTCTGATAATCAATATCAGTACCACCAACGTTTCGCTTGGCATTATTGGTGTTGTAATAATTCGCAGTTCTTGCAGATGGTACCTGTTCAGATGCCGTATTGTTTGATTGGGGCTGGCCAACGTTGGATAATTGATAGGATCTATTTGCATCAAATAATAAGAGCGCCGCAGTTTGAGCAAGCAGGGCATTACTTTTATCGGTTTTAAGTACTGGTCCCAGTATCTGATCATAGATTTTGATCAGATCAGACCGAACCTCGATCAAGTTTCTCTTTGCAGTATCTAGATCTCCAGTTTTAATTGAGAACGTGATATCAGTCAATTCCGACTCGAGCTGCTTTGCCGAATTTGAAAAGCCAGTCTTTTCGAGAATATTTTTAATAGATGGAAATATGACGGAATGTGTAATATACGAGTGAGCAAAAGCCATATTGCTGTCTCCTGTTGTTAAGCTTTGTTCAGCCAACATTAACTGCGTCCGGATCCTATCAAAGTTGGTCATTAAGATAATCGCGTCAGTATCATTAACCGCACTCTTCGATTTCCCCAATACCGCACCAGTATAAGCTGCTGCCATAGGTCTTAGTTCAATCGCAGAACTAATATTCAGGGCACGGGCTCGATTCTCGAATATAAAGTATACAACGAGAATATTTGATATTAGCAGGAAAGCCACAATGACCCTGCTAATCTGAGATCTTTTATGCCTGGTCAAATTCGAGTTGTTGGGTGTAGGGGTCTTTATCTCCATGTTGTCCGGTCACTCAAGCTGCTAATTCCATATCATCCCCCAAGTTTAATGGGAACAATATTGCATTATGAGGTTCTCTGTTATTGATACCTCTTATAAATTCTAGCTCCATTCTCTAGGTTGAGAATGGGTTACTACACACCTTACCATTAGTAATTGAAGTGGAGGTGTAGCCTTATAGGGAGTCCTACTATACACAACTGAAATATAGCCATTAGGTTAGGCTAGATTTATTTATCAACGTCGAAAAACGCTGTCCGCTAGAGTTAGTATTTATTGATTTGAGTATCAATATTACGACAAATAATTAGGGTGAAGTAAGCACTTAGTAGAGCGGACCCAAATTTAAGCATGTCTTTTCAAATAATGCAATTATCTATTCTACTAATGAATCAGGCTTTGTTAATATTCGAGTTCACCAGACGGATAGCAATTTGGGTTTATCCTACTGTGGCCCCCTTAGATAGTCGTGGTTTTATAAGTGCAATTCTCCTCTCGGCTGTGAGAATTATCCAAATAAATTAAATATCGTCTTAGCACAGTCCTATTCATGGATTGCGCAGTATATGATACTTATGTAGAGAAGAAAGATGGCAAAGTGATGCATTTTGATGTGATTGTTGAGAAGAGTACGCCGCATGAAAGGGCAATCGAATATGGCAAAAGCTATTTGGAGAGTGTAGGCCAAGGAGGCCAAAACATGACCCAGGAAGAATGTCAATTTTGTCACATTCAAAGAGCACCCGATGCAGTTGAGAAGGAGATATCCTCTAATGGATACTATATACAAGAGATGGAAGGCTGCCCATAGATAAGAAAAATAAAACAAAAATTCATTTTTATGTTAAATTAATTAGCCAAGTCCTATTTTTTTATAAATAATATCAAACTTTAGGCTTTTCTATTATCTACTACTTCAAAATTTATTTGCTGCATTTGTGTAGCGAATTACAAGGTAGTTTTGTGCTGGCAAAGCAAAAGAGGAAATAAAAATATCTAATTAAATATATCTTGTATAATAAAGAACACAGATCGCGTAATCGATGCACGCATACCAAAACTTTGGTACTTCGCTAGTCTAATCAGTGACCTTTATGTCGTATTGCAATAGCAGACTGTCCAAGTACCTCTGGAATCTGCCGTTAGATATTATGTCGTCTGAATAGATTCCCAGGGCGATCACTCTCCCCTTTTCATAACCAAGTTCATAGGAAGCGATTATAGGCTTTGCGTGAAATAAAGATTCAGGAACAGAGGCATTGTAATTCAAGAGGACAATATCTCTAGGATTGGTCACATATTGTTCTTCGTGAGGCTTATATCCAAATGGATCATTAACAAATCTGCTTACACATTTATAACATAAGTAGTTGCTACCCACCCACTGCGATGTTTCGCTTTTCCATCTCTCATTGATGCTTTTCCACGCAGATCTCCCGTTAAATGTCCACCCATGTCCTTTTACCAATGTTATATTTTGACTATTTCTGTCATATTTTACCTGAGCAAAGAACACATTTCCATCCAAAATAATCATAGTCCCTCCATGTGTAACAAATTGTTTTAGATTATTATATTCTTGTTGGGTAACATATTCTTGATGCCCCAGAATTATTACATCGAAGGCATTAGTATCAGTCGTATCCTTATTCTTTTTAAAAATTGATCCCTCATCTACGTCAGCATCTGACATAACTGTAATATTGGAATCTTGTGTCAACCATTTGAGATTACTGAGCAACTTAAGCATTGCAAAAGCTGATTTGGCCGACGGAGAGGTCAAATCGGTGTTGGTGCCAATCACTTTGCTTGAGAGCAGCTTTAGATCACTGGTCACATTGACCTTTGGCAGTGTTTCACCATACTTTTTGTAAAACAAATAAAAAGCATGATTATAAGCTGCCGTTGTAAAAGTGGGATTAATAAGGGCAATCCTTATGCCGGCGCCGAACTCGCCAGTATGTGTATTGTTATCTGGGGTTGATAACTCTCTCTTGTCTTCGGAGAAGGTATAATAGGCGTTACTATTATTTTCACCCTTCCTTCCTATATTCGTGACATTGTTCTTTTCTGAGCCGATAGTCAAAGGTGCGCGTGACGAGAGATTGGAATTATCACCGTTCCTCATACTCTCAACAACCGACAGCGGCGAATCTGGCTTGTGAATATTTGACGAATTAAAAGTACTTTCCGGCTTTCGTAATAATAGCAAATGATTTAGAGTTGTATTTCGTTGTTCACCGCTGATATTTTGTGCAAAACCTGGTCTGATCTGTGAGAACCCTGTTTCACTCTGGATAAATATGAATGCCAAAGTTAATACTATAGCAATTAGTGGCATACCTATTCTAACTATAATAGAAGAATTTTTCATTTATCTATTATGCAAACCTTCCACTTTTCGACTTCCATGCTAACGTTACAGATTCATGATTCTTCAGATTCCTGTGTCTATGTCTCTTTTCTGCCATCGGCATATCTATTCAAGTGTCCCGCTCATTAAACTTGCAGATCGGTAAAGATCTACACGTCTTATAATTAAAGAATGGTGCGATTCTCATAGTTGAGAATTTATTATATAGTAACAATTAACATATATTTTATAAACAGATAGTGAATTGCGAGATCTAATGAATTTAATATGATCGACCAGACAGACTTACAAATCGTAGCTATTTGACAGGATATCCAAATATCAAGTGAACAACTATACAAAAAGAATCAAGCACACATGATTGGAAATAATACTGATCAGAAGTAAAAAATTAAGAGATAAGATAAGAGGTGTTCAACTACTAAAATATACTAGCTAGTACTGCATAGTAGTTATTTTAGACGTTTCATCGGGTCTATATTTATTCCAAAGTAGTCCAAAGATTATCCCAATCAGAGCAAAAAATATTGCCATGGTGACTCCAGTCAAGATTCTAAATGTGTTGACCACACTCATTGGTATTTCAATTTTATCTGGATTCGGCGGCCAAGTAAGATACATTGTGGCAATCGATATCAAATACAATGCTGGTACTATATACGAAATTTTATTAACTCTCCTGAACTTGAAGAATATGACACCCACAGCAACAGCAACTATTACTGACGTTATTTGATACGTAGTGTATAGATGTTGTCTCAGACTAATAGTATCAGGATTCCCTACAGCTGGAGGATTCGGCGGGTACTTGCTAAATGGAACTAGATAAATTGCGAGATACATCAGTCCCACTAAAAGAATCGCCTTCTTTCTATCATCAGAAAATGGTAGGTATTTTCTAACAAAAATATAGGTAATTCCTAGTAAACCTCCGTATGCCATTCCTATAAATGCCCCTGCGGCAAACGTACCTGACTTTTGCCATATCCTGTAAGAATTTAATGCACCCAAATCAACTTTTTCTCCTTTGACAATGTCTTTCTGAGTTTCAAAATTAATCGCCTTGTCAGTCGAGGGTTCCACCACGAATAAATTTATACCCGCTAAAATCTCGCCTGCTATAATGCCAGAGACAAGAGAGATAACAATGAAAAGAAGAGTTCTCATATAATCACTACTATCATGGTTTCAAAAAAATAAGTCAGTGACATGGAAATCCTGATTCATGTCTTATATCATGTACGAATTCGTGTAGCCACATATTATCGTACGCAGATTTACCTTGTACTAGACTAAAAATCTGACCAGTATCATAGCCTACTGCAAACAAGCTAACAAGTACTATTCCGGCTAATATGCCTACGCCTATAATTGGAACTTGTCGTCTATGGATTGTTCTTTGATCTTGGCTAAGACTCATTCTCAGTATTGTAGAAATGGTTAATATATAAAGTCTTGTATAGTTTATCCAACATAGATATTGATTGATTAGTTACTATACTTGCGGAGATTTTCATAAGAAAACTAGTAAGTAATCATTCAACGAGTAGAGCAACGCGAACAGCCTTAACACAATGAGATTTGTGAAAACATTACAACATTTAACATGTAACGTCCAATAAAGCGAGCAAGATCATGCAGATAAGAATAAAGAATCCTCGCCATCACCTGAATACAAAAGAGAGTAACCATGGCTCTTCTCAATTGTCTTTAGGCTCTGCTACCTCCCTGTGAAATGTCAAAGCCAATCGTACTTCTGAAATCAAGAAAGGTATTGATAGCGATAGGTATTGTCATCATTATTATAGCTATTGGGACCCGCTCTTGTGGTATCGTTTTCAAATACTACCAGAGCTGCCCCTAGTTTTCAATTGAGAACAATAGACGGAAATCGCATATTGTAGACATCATTTAGTGGAAAGCCTGTAAGACTCTTCATGGCAGCTTCTCGTACAGGCATAGGCCAAAGTGAAGCAATTACCAAGGTGAAAACAGAATTTGGAAATAAAGTAGATTTACTGGTGATAGACATGTGGACAATACTGGCAATTGGACGTGACAGTGCATACGGAAAGTAGAATGAGGCTGCGAAAGATTTGCAGGACTT
>JBQCDO010000413.1:0-4226 GCA_051961195.1 Nitrososphaeraceae archaeon
TGGTGATTATGAATAGCAGTTACAGTTCAATGGTGGTCCTCCAAATATTGATTTACTTTATTTACTTCTGATTGAAGTAATGTAAATTCTGCTAGCTCAAATACATTTTTGCCTGATGATGCGGATGCTGGTTGGTATGGAAATTCCATTGGTACCTGGTCATTAATCTTTTTACCGTTCAGAGTCAGTGTAGGTGAATCCCTAGATAGCTCTATTCCACACACATTACCAGTTTGGCTTGCATCGGCTTTACTGCTTATCTTATCCGCACCATTTTTGCATTCTTGCGAGGTTGAGGCAGCAAGCGCCATGTTAGAGCCAGTAGTGAGTGCAGATCCTACAGCGAGTGAGGTCAATATTATTGCTGTTGTCAACAAGCTTGTAACTAACAATCTTTTCAATTTAGTAATGTGTATTATGTTACTTATGTATTACAACACTAGCCAAATGTAGTATCATTATTTGTAGATGACTGATTAGATGACTGATTGATATTATTCACTAACGTATTGCATTCCATATTACAAGGTCGTTTTGCAACGACAGAACAATATAGGCTTAGCTTAACAATGTTAACTCTAGAAGATGAGAGCTTGTTTCTTATTGAACTAATTTAGTAACAGTAGTTATCCTACTCAGCCTAAATAGCTGGGTAATAACCCAGTGCAATTCGGGCGCGCCTTTTCAATAGCTACGCTATCAACATTGACCTGACACCAGAGAGAACACTAAATAATATGTATCTTGTGAATCAATTGAAGTACTAGCCGGCAAACCTAACAATGACCGACGTCATTGGATTTATAAGTAGAGGCACTTTTGGCTCATTAGATGCTCCGATTATGACAATCTTTCCATTAACTGCAAGACCTTCAAGGATTTCGCTCATTGCTTTTTCACTTGGTACTGTTGCAAGTATGACTTTTGCACATCCAAATTTGTTAAATTGTTCGAGCATCTTTTTTCCTTGTCAAGAGATATGCCTGTTACAATAACAATAGCAATCACAATAATGATTATTATTTTCAGATGAAATGGAATATGCAATCTGGAGTTCTCCCTTATTCTTCAGAAAATCTATTCATTGGCTTGTAGTAAAACAACAGAAATAATTTGGACTGATAACACGCAGAGAATAAGTTTATGAGTAGAAATCTTATGTCAGAGCTTGGGTAATGGGTATTACCTAAAGTTATAATCTCTTGCTCAATGTTCAATTGCATTTATAGAATATTATCTAATAAAAGTTCTAACATCGCGACAGTAACAATGTGAGTTATATATTTAATTTAATTAAGATGTATAATTCCTCTCTATTTACTGAATGAAATATTTCATTCTTAGTCTGGTTATCATTCCTTGATCATTAATAGGTACAAATAAAATAGTGATATTCTATTCTCTAGGTTATTGGTATTAATCTTACCTAAAATTACCAAGTTATTGGCAGTAAAATGAAAATCAGATGATACACGAAGGAAAAAAGAAGATTCAGAATAATTTCTTGGTAGAAGACAATCCTTTGTGCATAGGAAACCCTAGTCCAGCAAAGATATTTGGTACTCGGAAAGTAGTCCAGTTGACTGGCGATTTTGATCGTGAGTTAGGCCAAAAGACAATAAACCAGACTGGACGACGATTCGGAATATATGGAACAGATTTAGGTGTATCCTTTTTACATGAGGGTAAGCTTTATTTTTTATTTGGTGATACAAATAGAAATCCCACCTATTCTGGCCTTCCTATACAGGCTATGCCGGGAGAGGATTATAATGAGGAGATTACCGATTATGATAGTGTGGCCTATACGACTAGTGATCGAGCGTATAATGGAATTAATTTGATTTTCAATTCGGACCATCCACATCTAGAGGGCGTCGCCCAGATGACTGGAGAACATCCAATAGAAGGTTTTAGTAAAGGAGGCTATATGTACGTGTACTTTACTACTGATTTGTATCCCGATGAAAAGGTACCAACCCGTACTGTACTTGCCAGATCTAAGGATGGTGGTATTCATTTTGGTAAGCCAATTTATACTCTATCAACTGATAAGTTCATTCATGTCTCCGCTCAAATTGTAGATAATAATAATATTTACGGGATTCCAGATACTAAAGGCGAAGGATTACTAATATGGGGTACTAGCAAACATCGTAAAAGCGATATTTACTTAGCATACATACCCTTGGACCAAATTACTAACCGATCTAGGTTACAATTCTTCATGGGTCTTGCTACGGAGTCTTCTGAACCGATGTGGGGACCAGATGAATCTATGGCCAAGCCTTTATTTTCAGCTCAATGCATGGGAGAAATATCTGTTAGATGGAATCAATACCTTGAAAGATGGATCATGCTTTATAACTGTGAGCTCTGTAATACGAGTGGAATACTTTTTCGTTTAGCCAATAGACCATGGGGTCCTTGGTCTCCTCCAAAGATAATGTTTGATCCTGTTGATGCATATGGAAAATATATTCACCAGCCAGGATCTGATAATCTATATGATTATGGTCGCAATCGTCCTAAAGATCGTGGCGATGAATATGGTCCTTATCAAATATCTCCTTTTTCCACTGGTATTAAGGGACGCTATACAAAAATTTACTTTACTATGTCTACTTGGAATCCATATCAAGTAGTGCAGATGTCGAGTATTATTACTAGCGATGAGGAAGAAAGAAATCATAGGCCTTACGCTAATGATGTAAATGATAGAAATGACAGAAAATATGCACATATCTCTGTTTTATTGGCACATCTAGCAAAAATATACAGTTTAAGTTTCGAAAATTCTATACAAGATAGTATCTATATTGCCGATCATGTCGAGTGGGCACAATATCATTCTTCTGCTGAATTACGTAACGAAATTAAGAATAAATGCTTGAGAATAATAACTAACCTTGGATTTGATGAGGATAAATCTGAAGCATATGCTATAATAGTTATGGGCATTTCTAGTTTAGCGTATGATTATAACAGTTTTAAAAATATTTCGAAAGGCAATATACACAAAAGGTGGGCGTTAAATGCTATACAGAGCGGCCACAGTGAGTGGCTTATTTCTGAGATAAAACAAAAGATAGACAACAGTTGCTTTCTTCCAAGCAATGACTATTTATGTTATGCTTATGACTGCCATGATTCAAATGAATTCAAATATGCACGTATAGGTCTTCTTGTATCTTTTCTTGCAGCTAATGTTAGCACGAAATTGGACTTAAAAAGAGAACAATTAGTAAATTGTAACTCATTTGTGGCATGGGCAAGATTTAGATCGGTAAAAGAAATTCGTGAAGATCTGTTGAATATGGTAACACAAATAATAAAATTTCCTTCTACAACCTCTAAAGCGAATGCATACACAGAAATCATTCACGTAATTCAAAATCTCGCTAATACTACACTTAGCATAGAACATTCGAATTATTATGAGTGGGCTTCTTCGAAGATAAACGAGAATAACGAGGAGAGTATAATCATGGATATATCAAAATTAATTAATGATGATCACTTTCTTTCTCCAATTGCTTACACGTACCCAGAATAGGATTTTTTGAATAACTGATACTTTACTAACTAAGGCAGTTTGATCTTGTTGTATATTTTTTGATGACGACGGTTTTAGTTAGAACTATTATATTTCTAATCCATTATTTAGAAATCAAATGTTATGAGGTTTTAATTATAAATCCATAAGGGCTAATGAATTAATGCTATTAACATGGATCGCTACTAATATTATTTGTCAGGATAGAAGCTTTGATTATCTTCCATACTGCAACAAATAATAAAGATAACATTCAGAGCTAAATAAAGGATCTAGAAAATGGACATCAAACGAAGCGGTTCACAACCTTCCACTAGAGGGTCGACTGAGTATTTCACTGGCTCAGTGCGCATTGACCCCCTGTTTCAGGCAAACCATCCAGGGCGGGCTGTCGGTGCCAGTGTCACATTTGAGCCTGGAATGATCCTGGGAGGTGTGATCACAGCAAGCTTGGGATGGAGATGGGTATTTGATATTAATGTGCCAATAGGAGTCGCAGTCTCCCTGCTATCATTTAAGTACATTTCAACAACCACCACAAGGCAAACAGGCTCATGAAAAAAGACATCTAGATATTTTCGGGGCAGTTTCAGTAACAGCTGGGCTCATGTTACTTGTTTACTCTTTCAATAGTGCACAGAATATTGGCATCAGATCTCTTGAAACACTT
>JBQCDO010000414.1:0-16365 GCA_051961195.1 Nitrososphaeraceae archaeon
TGTAACTTAGCAGGACTGGTCGCAGGATATGCTGGAAATGTACCTAGCAATATCGTGCCTGAATCGGCAACAGCCAAACTAGATTTTAGACTGGTGCCTGAGATGGATCCTAAAATTCAGTTTAATAGACTCGTTGATCATCTCAATGAACATGGCTTTAATGAAATTATTTCCACCAAGTTCATTCACGGTGTTCGCGCTGCGAGAACTGATCCCAACCATTCTTTTGTAACACAGGTCCAAGATTCTGTCAAAGAGATATTTGGGGATGCGATTTTAAGTGTTTCATCTGCAGGAACAGGACCAATGTATTTATTTCATGAAATATTAAAATCGCCATGCATATCAGTCGGCTGTACCTATGTCTATTCAAGAATTCATTCTCCCAATGAGTTTGCCAGAATAGACTTTCTAAACAAGACCATAAAATGTATAACTCGATTAATGCAAAGAGCAAAGTGACAAAATGGAATTGCTTTTTGCAAAAAAGTCAAGTGCAGACCAAAAGAAAAAAAGAATTGAAGCCAGGGGCTGAAGCCCTAAGTTTTGGGTTAAGATAGTTTATCAAAACTTGCTATGCAAGAGCGAGGTTAGAGTCCAGACTACCAAGAATACCAGCTGGGTTCTAATACATAATAGATTTGCTAATAAGCGCCGTGGAGTTTAACCTGTGTCAAGCGCAAAGTACTTATAAAATATGCCTTCATAAGCATTCTAACATGAATATAAAGAGAGCATTGACTATAGTCACAATAGTTGCAGGACTCGTAGCACTAAGTGTGACAGTTTCTGGGACACGAAATTTAGGTGTGCCTCATGCCTTGGCAGCTGAAGTAAAAGCTGTGTCAATCGTACCGGGAGCATCAACTCTTGCTGACAAAGCCTTCTCTCCAGATGAAATCAAGATCAAGTCTGGTGATTCGGTAAAGTGGACTAACGATGATGCAATGTTTCATACGGTAGTTTCTGGCTCCGGAATAAACGATCCCGCGAAAGGCAAGGAATTTGATTCCGGTTTGTCTGGACCTAATGCACTAACTACAAAAGGCAAAACATTTACCCATACCTTCACAAAGGCAGGAGAATTTCCGTATTTCTGTCAGCTGCATCCAACAATGGTTGGGAAAGTCGAAGTATCCTGAAAACAACCTTAGTAGTATCATCTAAACCATGATACTTCCTTTTTTGGTTTAAAGAAGGCCTCTTTTTGTTGCTCAATTTTTCTAGAGCAAAATCAAGTATTTTTCAAAATATCAATGTCTTGTAAATTCTTATTCATGGCTTGCTTGCTAAAATAAACACGCAGCAACAATAAAAACACGTTTTTAAGGCTGGTCGCATTCTTGTAATCTGTGATTAATTACGAGTTCTTGTACTCCTTTACTAAGGAGATCTTGTCTATTGATAACTCTATTAGGTGGATTGGAATAGCCAACAAATTCGGCGTGCTTATTAATGCAGAGTATAGAGAGCAACTCCAACCATTGATGTCTGAAGAAGAAAATGAGGAATATGCGTCACTTACAGTCACAAGATACAAAACTCGAATCAAGTTTCAGCCAAAAATTGGCCAATTAATATACGCCTTCGCAAAATATGAGAAGCTTTGTAGAGCAACTATTCATATTAATGATGATTATTTCTTGTTGCTTACGCTAGATAGTAAAACTAAAAACTTTGACGAGATTCTGACAGAAAAAGTAATCCCAATGGTTCAACAACGTAGACAATTATTTACCGATAATGAAAAGTAAACGGGCATTTTTATAAACTTTAATCTTTGGATAACAACAATAACGATTTAATGGAACTTAGCAGGATGGATGGATTTACATTCTTTCTAACGCCCATTTGGCATTTCCAATGGTCTTTGAAAAAATGAATTGAGGTCAGATACACTGTAGTATATGGCTGCCGGTGATTTACTAGTACCAAATTATGTCCTCTGTTACTGAAAATTTGGTTCCCTAACAGACGGAAACCCTCATTTTAGTTCCAAAAATTTCGAGTTTTGAATATAGAATTATAGATTGGTAATGTTACATTCATTGGCATATATGTCTGATGCAAAAAAAGATACTTCTAGCGATGGTCCGCATATCCATGATGCGGCGACTTTGCTCCTTAGGGGAGGCTGTCTAATCAGGGAGTCTTGTCCAGATTGCTCTGGCGTTCAGATACAATTTAAGAATGATACCATTTGCGTAAATTGTGGGAAGAGTCGTTCAGTGAATAATGAATCGAGAACAAAATCCGGTCCGCCTAGCATTCAACAAGTTGAGAACAAATCCTCCAGACCCATGAAATATTTATCAAAAATTGAAAAGATGGTAGTTAACAGGATTGGTCAGTTGATGATGGGCCTCAATAGTCAGAATGATCTATTAAATGAGACTCGTGTAGCTAATTTGATCGAGACGTACTTACGGATATTCAAGAAAATTAGAACTCTAGACCAACTTAAAATGCCTTGACTAGAGACCTACAAAGTTGGTACACCTGAATTTTAAGCTATGTGCTATTACTACTCGTATGATTGCTTACAAGGGCTCTAAGAGACGGAGGAGTCAACAGCAATTTAGGATCAGTAACGACGGGTTGTTTAGGAAGATCATATTGCTGTCTTAGGGTCTTTTGTTGCTCTACCTGAGTGTCTGCAGAGAATGATGGCCCGATATGTCCAATCCATACCCATAGCAAGATTACAAGTGCAAGCGATACTCCCATAACTAGGATGGACAATGCTATAGTAGTCATGTTTCTGTAGCCGTGACTTGCTTCTTCTTCATGATGCGCACACATCTTACGACATAGAATGTTCCCTTGCTATTAAAAATATTTGCCTTCTATAATCATAGGATGTGAGAATGAGAATATATGACATTAACCTTCGATAGATACAGAAGCATGTTCTTATCTAATTTGCTGATTGGAAAAAATTAAAATGAGCACCGTATTTTAGTAGTGTCGTCATGATTAAAGAAAAATTGGAGTCATTAAAGATAAACCTGCCTCAAGCTCCCAGATCAGCAGGCTTGTATGTCCCTGTAATGATAACTGGTAATCTTGTGTTCCTGTCGGGGCAGCTACCGATAGCACAAGGCGTGGATTCAAGTGGTGTTAGGTTCAAAGGTAAAGTAGGCAAGGATATTTCAATAGAGGATGGCAGATTAGCCGCTCGGCTTTGCACGCTAAATGCGCTATCACAGCTAGAAATTGCATTAGGAAGTCTTGATAAGATAAATAAATTTATAAAGATTTCTGGATTTGTAAACTGCGAGGCATCATTTACCGAACAGTCTAAGGTTATTGATGGAGCCTCTGATTTGATCTTGCAGATATTTGAAGAGAGAGGGAGACATAGTCGCGTGGCGCTAGGAATGAATAGTCTTCCCTTAGATGGTGCTGTAGAAATTGATTATATAGTGGAAAAGGAATGATAAATAGCGATACAGTAAGATCTCGAATTTAGTTTGATGCCATTCTATGGCTAGCCATTTTGGGATATGTGTTACTCATAATAATTAAGGATACAGTAAATCTGTTATGGTATAAACGTAGATTGCCAGACCTAGGCAGCTATTAACCAGAAGCAACCTTATAATTACAGAGGAGTTTACTCGATAGCTCTAGTAACTTCATTAGAATGAAATTCGTCATAATGTTTCTCTGCATCTCTTCTCGTCAAGAACTCCTTACCGCAATCTTTACATCGAAAGGTCCCAGCCTCATACTCAGTCATTCTATAAATTACTTGTTTGCCTAGCCATATAAATAATATGCAAGTTAATTCAGTCACTCGCATTATTTCGCTGACCATTACTCAAACGGAAGTTAGATTTTAGGCGGCTAAATTCTCTACCGTTGCCAAGGCCAAGTGATACACAAATATAATGATTTATCGATAGCAAGATCGCGGAGACAGGGAGGATCGGGGTGCTAGCCGTACCCCAAACTAGAAATCGGCTTCATGCTAGGATCAGTAACTGCTGGGTAAATCCATAAGTGAGAGGAACCTACTTACATCGCTGGAATGAAATCATGCCGTGTTGGATGGTCGTGAGCAGCAACCTGTGTGAAGGCACAGTTTTGACTGCATATCATCGAAATGGATGAGGTCCGGGAGGGAGCAATCCTAAGGTGGCATAATCATGCTGGCACGTCTACGTGGTGGATCT
Organism: Nitrososphaeraceae archaeon; assembly: GCA_051961195.1. Classification (GTDB taxonomy): domain Archaea; phylum Thermoproteota; class Nitrososphaeria; order Nitrososphaerales; family Nitrososphaeraceae; genus JARBAU01. The sequence goes on from JBQCDO010000414.1 coordinate 4,179, forward strand.
CGCGGAGTTTGAAACAGGGCCTAACATTTATGGCGGTACCAGCAGGCTGTCTTCGCAATCTTATATATCCATCATTAAGTGAACTTTTCACTTCTCGACAAAAGTTACATCACCAATTAGGCAAAATACTCAGAGCCAGTGTCTAATTTTAAGAAAATCTGTCTGAATTGATTCCTTCCTTAGTAGTTTAAGAAGAGCTGTTGCCTCTGGGACAGATAACACTAACTTGCTAAACGAATTGTCAGAGCTGATCCTTGGACAAGCGACCTGAATGAAGACGTCGATATCCCTGAAATTTTGAAGACGCTCATCACTTATATCAGTCAATGCTATCAATTGAACATTTTTTCCTTCCCTCTGGAACGATCTTCTTAATTCCAGGGCCTTTAATTTTGAAAACTGTCCCTCCTTTAGGCCTATTATAATTCCAATTTTTTCAGCATCCAATGCCTTGTAAACAGCTAGGACCGATTTTTTTTGCATTTGAATTGCGAAGTCATTGACCTGAGTATACTGTTGAAAATACGGATCTAGCATATAAGTCGGTTTTCCAGTTGATGCTGCGACAGCAGCAGAATGAAACATGCTTTGCCCAAGAAACATAAATGCATCAACTTCCTCGATTAGATCAAAAGCTGGATAAAATTCGCAGCCAAACACTTGGGCGTCATTTAATTGACCCTTACCTTTACCAATGATGACAGTATATCCATATTGACTGAATATTTCCTTTACGCTCTGTATCTGGTGAAGGTGTTGGCTAGTTGTTAATAATGATACTGTCGAGTATCTATCTTGAAGATTCATAGCACAATCTGAAGCTACACGATCAAAGCTTACATTATCATAGGCGTTAATCATAACCACTTTTGGACCTAGAGTTTCAAAGGCTATTGTGTGAGCCACATTAAAAAGAAGATCCGCCCCCAATAAGTCAGCACCACGCGTGTTAACATCACAGGAACCCCAGGAAGCATCCCCCAATATGTACACAGGTATGTCAAATTCCCTAGTAATGTTCTCTGCATTTTTTTGCAATTGCGATAGAATCCCTTCTGGACCACTGAGGGCAACGGATCGAGGACTTCTATCCCGAATCACTTCAAACATTCTTTTCTCGTCTATGACTATCAACTTATATCAGAACCTTTCCCAATCTGGACTACATGTTAAAGTTCAGTGGCAGATAATAAAAATCATTAGAAGCATATGAAGCGGGCTCATTATATTTCTGAATATCGAGACCTCTGTACACTTGCTTTAATTGCAGGCCAAGATCTTTGTCATCCTGATACTTAACAGAAATATTTTCTTCATTTAAACACACTCGTCTATTTCCCAATAGAAGTAGATTAGTACGGGGAATACTGGGGATACGTGAAAGGAAGCTTGGGTTCAATTATGAAATGTGACAGTTTAACACAGGAATTATTTCAATCTTACCTACTTGAGCTAGGCATGAAGACAGTTCTTATTGTAACCGTTCAAGATTCGCATATTTTAAGGGAATCGAGAAGTTTCTGTATGGTTCGAAATGTATCAGGAACTATTTTTTTATAGACTAATGATTATCGCTCTAGTACAGGATAGACAAAATCGAGATGATGGATCATAGACGACTGGAGTGATTGCCTATTGGTCTGGGAGAACATATAAGAATAAACCTTCTACGTGATACAGATATTAAATGATTAGATCAGAATATCCTGAACTAGGGATGCTATTAATCTAGTTATTATTCTTATCGGGCTTATCGTCACTTAGTAGCTTTAGGTTTTTACATACCGAGCAAATTGGGCTTGAAGAATCACGATTACAGACCAAACATTTCCTTCTTGTTTGTGACTTTGATGTATCCATCTTCAAAGATTTCGAAATCTTAACCGCAGAATTATATGCATTATATTTTATGCCTGGACGGTCAATTTCAAGTGTGTTCAAAAAATTACGAAGATCTGTGCGTATGCTTTCATTACTGTGGGGACATTCCTCAGACTGAAACGGTATTCCTCGCTGCAACGCATAAAAGACCAACTCTTGCTCATAGATCTCTACAAGAGGCTTTATTTTTTTAATATTATTCTTCCCATATTCTACAGGTTCAGGGTATATCCATCCAATTCTATCCACGTCTCCAGATAAGAGATTTATGAAGAAAGTCTGCAACTGATCATCCAAATTGTGGCCAGTTGCAATAATGCTAGCACCTATTGATTCCGAAACAAGATCAATAGCTCTTCTGCGAAAAGTTCCACAAAATGAGCAGGAGCTAATTTTTTCAGAGGGTCTTTTTGATAATACTTCTTCCATTTCAACCCCAAACGTATCACTAAATTTCAAGACTTGATTCTCAACTCCAATCTCTGAACAAAAATCCTTTGCAATTTTTAATCCTTCGTCACGGTAGCCAGGAATCCCCTCATCTATCGTGACGGCTGTGATTGTAAGGTAATCTCTATTACCATAGATTTTGTTTAAAAGGTAAAGCAATGATAGACTGTCCTTGCCACCAGATACGGCGACAGCGACCTTGTCTTGATAATTGAGCATGGAATATTTGTTAATACACCTCTTGGCTTTGTCTTCGATTGAAAATAGGAAACAGCTTCGGCACAAATATTCACCAGAATATCCCCTATGATAGATAATTTCACCGTGATTGCATCTTGTGCAAAACTTTGTAGTCAACAGCGCATTAGTTGAGTTCCCCTCTATAATATTTCTTGATATGTCTATGACAACTCAAATAAAAGCTCAGATAGCTTTGCTTTTCTGTCTGTAGTTCAGATAAGACTAACACAGTCTTTTTGCGAAATTTAATCAAGAATAAGTAAATTGCTCTGCTGCTTACACCAATCAGCCATTTTGTTTGAATTGTCCTCTGTTTTTGACAGCTATTCATCATTAACCTGAAAATGAACTATAGAATAGGCCAAATCTATCTTTCTAATTGCCAGCCGAATATATTCAATTTTGCTGAAACATGCCCTGGCAGCTTCGCCCAAATGATTGAGCTCATATCCGCATGGCAGATTCTAGTCCGTAAAGTGACTTATTATAAATGACCAATAGGTTATCTCGTAAACCTAAGGATTAAAAGGGAATTATCAAATATCTTTGCGTCTACTTTCATTAGGCACGGACGTAAAGAGATAAAGCATAGAGGAAAATAAGACTACTGATGAACGAAAAGGATAACGCAATACAGTATAAAGTTAATATGTTGACTGATACAGGTGTAAATGTTACAATTAATCTTGTAGAGGATGTGGAGCTCGAACCGCTCACCCAACAACAGCTGATGTTAGATGCCATCGATAATGTTGTGACAGACAAGGACGTGAAGGAGCAGATAAAACCATTTCTGGAAGCAATCCTAAAATCTCAGCCCCAGACCGTGATAAACACTTATGCTCAAACTGCCATTCAGATTACTATGCCTAAGGCTCGATATCAGAAGATTGGCAGGCCACAGGTCGGGGAAAATTTGATTATTGATGTTAAAAAAACTGGCTAATCTTTTGTTCAACTACATCCAATAGTGGTTAAGGACCGCGAGAACACTTATTTATAGCAAAAAATATCGAAATCACAAAATGTGCCATTCATAATTTTAGCACTTGATACAATTAGTTTCTGTTACTGGACATTTTTGGTGATTACTAGTCACATAGACTAGAGAAAAGATGAAATCTCATGAAAATAATATTCCGGAATTGATCACCATCTACGAATCATTTAGGATAAAAATGCCGTCAAAATTTATGTAACAGTTCACAAAGGTTCTAATCCTCCTAAGGTAGCAGCTCACGGAAGATTCGTATAGTTATAAGCAGTGGCCAAGTTAGAAGCTCAAACTAATGTATATCCTGTTCCAGTAACCCCCAGGCATTAATCTTTACGTTACTTTATGAGGATAGGAAAAGAGGTATGCTTTGTAATCACATAAAACAATTCCCAAAATCGATACGATCTAGATTGCAATTTTTGAATATCTGCTTGAGTTTGATTACTTAGCATCGTGTACAATTGTAGTGCAATAATCTGATAAAAGCCATCTCTTCTTTGGAACAGTGCCTACGATTTTATGTTCACTTATGAGTGGATTTGCAGATTTAGTGTTTACTATCTATCAATATAGAGTAAATAAGATTCTAGTGGGTGATGTCCTGGGTTCAGGCCAGAATCAATGCCAATACATGCATATGTAAAACGAAAACTGCTTAGAGACAGGAATGTAATTAGTTGGTTTGTATTTAGGTGCGCCTGTCCCTCTCGTATAGCGCGGATGATAAAACTATCCCCCTTACTTTGAACAGCTGAGACAAGATGAGTATTGTATAGTCTTCGATCATTAGACCGCCTTAGTGACCTTAGATAAGGTTTATTATTTGTCCAATTTCGCACCTCTTTTAGAATGTGGAAAGGAAGCTCTGTCTGTAATTCATTATAGATGGTATTCTTGTGATTCTTGGTGAGATTTGCGATTTGATCCAATTTTTCTGGCCTACATCTTCGTTTCTGGACTTCAACATTAGAGATTTCATCATCAAGGTAAATAGGGATAGAATAAACTTCTAGGCAGTCAGGACATATATCAGCGTAGATGTATGCTACATCCTTATAACCAGATGCATCAACTGGTCCAGGAGAAATATTCAAATCATTAATTAGGGATCCTGCGGAGTAGGTCTGAGTATTATATGTACTTCGAATTTGTTGATTCGTGTTAGAATAGATTCGCTGGGAGTAATGGACATTATTAGGGAAAGAGTTGTTGAGTCTTTCGCTAAACCGGGATGCCTTTTCCATAAAGGCTAGACCATTATCTATAGGGTCATTGTCATTTGAATATCAGTGAATCCTAGAATGATTGTTAGAATTCGGAATTGCTATGTAACGTCGTATATTCCCTGCATAGTATTTCCGTGAAGGGCTTACTTTTTGATCGACTAGATCTGAATGGTAACCGGTCGGTTTGTAGTTATCGATCGGAACTGTCAAACCATTGTGTTTTCTTTCAATATGTACCTGCATATTGTAACGCCTGCTGCTTTCTTGTGAACATAAAGGACAAGAATACTTCTTTACTCTACCCAATGTTGTGCATATCCTCTCCGATGCATGCAGTTGCTTTGCAGTTACTGCAGTAACTGCAAAGCAATCTGCTTCGTTTTCTGATTCCAAATTACTGACAAATGTACTAGAACTTTATAATATAAAGGTTTTAAGTCATATTGTCTTTAATCATAATAAGAGTTCATCCACCAGACAAAAGAATGAACGAATTCTAGTTATTTAGGAAAATTTTGCACTGCGCTTAGATAGTATATCACACAATTAAGGCATCGGACTGAGATACTATCTGCAGATTCTTCCTTCATTAGGGATTGTTTTATTCCTGCTTTATAACATCAACCAAATTCAATATTTAATAATCTGTGAGTCGATAAAAATTAAATTGGAAGGACAAGTAACAAGGTAAAGCATATTGACTTTAATTATCGAATTAGCAATAGATCTCTGCAGCTTGGTAACGCATTCTATTTATGAATAATTTTTATATCTAAAATCTGCATTCGTGTTATGGATCTAACCAGAGAGGAAGAAAAATTACTCGATGGTACTGAGGGTGATACAGTCTCTACTGCCTATAGAATATTATTGGCTGTAGGCGAAGCCACACACGCCAACAAACTTGTACCCATACAATGGGCCCATATTTCTGGTGTGAATTACAATACCATCGGTGAGTCCGGGAGGAAATTTCTGGAACAATTCTGTCTTGATGCGAAGGTTAAAGTCAACACGACAATAAATCCGATGGGGTTTGATCGAGAGAAGCCATCAGGAGTCTCGCAGGAATTTATCAGTAAGCAGATGAGCATTGTAAATTCTTATAAAAATATTGGAACAATCGAATCATTCACTTGTATTCCCTACGAAGCCTACCAGCTTCCGAAGGCCAATACTTTTGTTAGTCTTGCTGAAACTAACGCAGCAGTATTCGCAAATTCTATGTTAGGATTAATGACTAACAAAGAGAGCGCGTTAAGTGCACTGGCCGGTGCAATAACCGGGAAGGCCCCATTATCTGATTTAAGGATTGAGGAGCTAAGAGCACCAAAGTATAGGATAAAATCTTCATTAGATATGAGTACAGAATTAGATTATGGCCTATTAGGATATTATGCTGGAAAAGTAATCAGAGCGAGTACTGTTGAGATTAGCGGAGTACAAGTTAAAGGTATAGCAGATGCAAAGGCCTTATCAGCAGGTATTGGAACAACAGGCGATTTAGGAATGTTTACCCTGAACAGCGAATCTATAGGAGAATCAATATCATTCGGCCAGAGTGAAGCTAATTCAATAAGAGAAGAACTAAATTCTACCGAGAGAGGCGACGTTATTCTGTTCGGAAGTCCACAGCTGGGTATATCTGAACTGAAATTACTTGCGACGAATACAGAGGGTAAAAAATTCACAAAACCCTGTCTTATTTTTTGTGCCAGACAGATTCATAATCAGGCGAAATCTATTGGATTAGTTGATCGGCTAGAAAGTACTGGAGCTAAATTTATGTGCGATTGTTGCACCTGTCTGACACCTCTCATTACGAAGGGAAATGCTGATTCTGTAGTAACAAACAGCGTCAAAGGAGCATACTATATGAAAAATGCAAATAAATTAGATGTTGCCCTAAGAGACTCTAAATCTATAACTGAGGAGTATATGAACTAATAATTGAGAATCAAATGTCATAGGATTGTTGGTGGTCAAGGAGTAGGAGATGTAATAATTACTAGACAGCCGATTAATTTTCTTACAATGTTTAATACCAATAATGGAAATGTTATTAATCAGAATCATGAATTATTTGGAAAATCTGTAAAGGACACGGTTTTAGTATTTCCTAAAGCAATAGGCAGCAGCGTGGGTGCATATACTATCTACTCGTTGAAATCTATGAATACAGCACCTGTAGCGATGGTTTGTACAGAGCAGACGGATATAATTACTGCATCGGGTTGTGCGATATCCAATATACCGTTGGTAAAACTAACTGATAAACTTCCAGTGCTTTCGTTCCATTCTAGACTAAGAATAGTTGTAGATGCCGATAATGAAACGTTACTCGTAAAAAAAATAAGGAGCTTCAATCATTATAGCTAGGTGCATGGCATTAGATGGGCGAACTGACCACGAGTGGAATGAGGATCAAAGTCCATGCACCTATGTTGATTATTATGTGCTAAACTGGTAGGCGGCAGTGAGACTAAATTTATAAAGTTCTGAACCAAGTCTATTGAAATATTTGGTCAAAGCATTAATCTGGTGTTACTTTTAAAGCTTGACATTTGTTCAGAATTATCATCCGGTAAATACTTTTATTGGGTTTGTTAAAAACTATATTGTTTGGCAAACTTCTGTCCTGAGTGTGGTGGTGAATTGAAATTTGATGTCATTAGCAAGAATTTTATTTGCAAAAGTTGCGGTCTGTTTGCTTCAAGAGAGAAATTCGACGAATTAAGGGACAAGAAGGAAAACGAGGCAACCGACAGACGACGTCTGCAGCATGATGATTATCTAGACTGGTGGCAAACTTCAAAGAAAGATAAGCAGAAACAATAGCAGATTGTCAGATCTTAATAGAAGTATTTGTGTGGATTGCTCATCTCCATCAATGATGAACTGAGAACAAGAGTTCTATCTGGAATCGGACTAAATCAAAGCTCCTAATGTATCATTACTAGGAATTCATATTCGAATTTTACAGAAACAGTCGTAGTAGTGGGACTACGGTTGGAACTTCTCACCAGCCAGCACCCTTGAGTTAATGGATATTATCAGTAAACAATAACATAAACCTTTTCAGTATAACAATAAGTTGTTGTTAATAAATAGACAAAGCGAATCAGGTTTGAATGCATCACTTAGATAGATAGGTTGGTTTCTTCCTTTCGTAGTCTGAGATGTGCGATTCAAATTTTAAAGTCATCGCAATTTCATCCATCCCTTCAAGTAACATCCTTTTATTAGACTCAGATACGTCAAAATGTAGACTTTTTGCATCAAATTCTATGCGTTGGGCTGCCAAGTCAACTCTAATTTGAGCAGTATCAGCATTTTTAAATAAATATTCAATAGTGTCCTGACTCAGAATAATTGGTAGGACACCATTCTTGAAGCAATTGCTATAAAAGATGTCAGCAAATGAGGGTGCCAAGACTACCTTGATTCCAAAATCCCTTAATGCCCAGACTGCATGCTCTCTTGAACTGCCGCTGCCGAAGTTATCTCGAACCAACAAAATGGATCTGTCACGATATTTGGGATTATTCAGTACAAAATCGGTTTTAGGTTTTCCATCGGTGTCGTATCGCCAGTCATAAAAGAGAAAACTATCATAACCTGTCTTCTGCACTAGCTTGAGAAATTGCTTTGGAATTATTTGATCAGTGTCAATATTGATTAGATCTATTGGAATCAATTTACTTGAAAAAATTTCAAAGGGATTCATAGGTTGATTTCATGGTTGAGAACCTTTAATATTGTTATCTTCATAACATCTCTCTTACATCAGTGAATTTGCCTTTGATGGCGGCTGCCGCTGCCATTATAGGGCTCATTAGGTGGGTTCTGCCTCCAACTCCTTGTCTTCCTTCAAAATTTCTGTTCGAAGTACTTGCGCACCTTTCACCGGGGGAAAGTACGTCGGGATTCATACCTAGACACATGCTACAGCCAGATTCTCGCCACTCAAATCCAGCATTTTTAAAGATCTTGTCGAGCCCAATTTGTTCAGCTTGCGCTTTTACCATTTGGGAACCTGGCACAACCATAGCTCTTACGTTTGGAGCCACAGTCCTCCCATTGATTACAATTGAAGCCTCAAGGAGGTCCTCTAGTCTAGAATTAGTGCAAGATCCTATGAATACTCTATCTACAGTGATGTCTGTAATTGGATCTCCTGGCTTCAAGTCCATATAATCTAGGGCGCGAACGGCTGCCTTTTTTAAACTTTCATTACCTTTCGAGAATTCATCAGGATGAGGCACATTATCCGTAATGTCAATCACCATAGAGGGACTAGTTCCCCATGTTATCTGGGGTGCCAAATTTGCGACATCTATTGAAAACGACCGTTCAAATTTTGCATTATTATCTGACCTAAGATAATTTCGCCATGTATCGATAAGATTATCTAGCTCTCCATTCTTAGGCGCAAAATATCTGCCTCGAATATAATCGAACGTGGTGTTATCGGGTGCAATTAGCCCAGCCCTTGCACCACACTCGATTGACATGTTACAAATTGTCAATCTTTCTGCCATTGAAAATCGTGACAACACTTCTCCCCGGTACTCAATAACTGTTCCAACACCACCAGCTGTGCCTATCTTTCGGATAATATTTAATATAATGTCCTTAGCTGTAAGAGAATGAACATTCTTGAATCTTCCAGTTATGTTTATTTCAAAATTCTTAGGCCTGTACATCCACAGACACTGGGTGGCTAGCACATGCTCTACTTCGCTTGTGCCAATGCCAAATGCTAGGGCTCCGAACGCGCCGTGAGTTGAAGTATGACTATCGCCGCAGACGATCGTAGTCCCAGGTAATGTTAGACCTAATTCTGGTCCGATAACATGTACGATACCTTGGTTAGGATCAGCCATATCATACAATTTAATACCAAATTCCTTACAATTCTGTATTAATGCCTGTATTTGCATCGCCGAAGTATTATCTACTAAAGGAAGCGATCTATCGCTAGTGGGTACATTGTGATCCATAGTAGCAAATGTCAAGTTTGGTCGCCGTACGATTCTGTCATTTATCCTTAACCCTTCAAAAGCTTGAGGTGATGTAACCTCGTGTACCAGATGTCGATCTATATAGAGAAGTGCTGGTTGTTCTTCAGCTTGATTCGATACATGGTAGACAACATGGTCATCCCAAATTTTGTCGAAAAGGGTTCGCTGCAAGTTTGATAAGTAGTATCATGCTAATCCGAAATATAATTATTAACCACTTCTAGCAACCATTAATTAATTATAAAACCTTCAGCCAGTCTAGCATAATTAGAGTATCCTACGTTTATTTCTAAGAATTCTAATTACTGTATTGTAATTTTCTGAAATATAAAGAATCTTATGCATTTATTGAGAATGTTTAATCATATAAAATATTATTTATATAGAATAATCGAGTTTACCGAACCAACCCCCAGCAAGTACTTGTATAGAATATTGATTAGATGCTTCCAACATAGGTAAAGTTATTTGAAGTAACGTCAATTATAGTAGCCAAGTAAAATTGGACTGGTCAAGCAGCGTTTACTAACAGCCAACCTCAATTGAGAATGCTTAAATTTAGTATTAATCCGATAGGGATGATATATGCACCTACAAGACAACAGGTATGCTGATAACATAGCAGAACAAATCAAGAAAGGAACTACGACATGTGCTCTGACGTGTGTTGACGGTGTAGTTTTAGCAGCTGACACTCGGGCGAGTGCAGGTTTTTTCATTGCAGATAAACACGTTATGAAGATTCAAAAAATAGATCGTCATCTTGGCATGACTATTGCAGGTGGTGTAGCTGATGCCCAGAATCTTGTAGATATTATGCGATACAATGCAAATATTTATAGAATTTCCAATCGGAAACTGATGCCAATAAGGTCTGCTGCTCGACTGTGTTCCAATATTCTTTTCAACCAGCGTTATTATCCGTACTATGTTCAACTCATAATGGCTGGATACAGTGAACAAGAACACGGCCAGATATATAATATCGACCTATTTGGCTCGATGACAACTGAAAAGTTCATATCAACTGGAAGCGGTTCTCCAGTCGCTTACGGGTATCTGGAGTCAGAATTTAAGGAAAATTTGAAGGTTGACGACGCATACAAGGTTGCACTTCATGCGATAGCGGCGGCGATAAGGAGGAATGCAGGTACCGGTGACAGTATCAATGTAGTCATAATTGACAAAAATGGCTATCGTGAACTTTCTCGAGAAGTAAAAGAAGCTGTCGGGGTAAGCTATTAACATAAATCTCTCTTGATCAGTAATACTAACCGATAAAATGTTTGACTAGTTTGTTCTACTTTGTCGAACTATTTGTCGACTCACGGATGTTATTAGGTTCCTGAAGATGAGCATAGACTTATTTCCTAACACCCTTCTCAATAACAAGCAAGCATGTAAGACTTCTGCATGTTGGGATTACCCAAACTATAGCTAAATTTCAATTGATTTGCCTTTAATACTCCATTAATATCACATTTAGATACTGATTCCTTTTGATAGCTAACCTTGTTAAACATCAGATCTGCACCGAAACTCGCGTGGCCTAATCCTAGAGCGTGTCCTATTTCATGAGCCGCAACATTTTGTAGAGTTTGAGGATCTAGCAAAGTTCCAAAAGCACTACCATAGATAATGATATTGGAGTGATTGATATAGCCATAACCGTCAAAAGTATCGATAGTTTTCCCTACCATTAACCCGCTCTGCATAATCATTTCAGAGTTGGAATTGTTTCTAGGATGACTAGCAGTTTCCCTGGGAATAAATGAAATTCTTATATCAGTACTGTTGGAATCTGGTACTTCAACAAATTTTATCTCTTTTTTCTCAGACCATTCTTTCAAGCCTTTTTCAATTGCATGTTTAGGCATACCGTTAACATTGAATATTGAATAGCTCACATTTTCAGAGGACAAGTTTTTATTCCACGAACAACAAATATTGATTGCTTTTATAGTACCACCGTTCGTGGCATTATACAGGTCCATGCTGGAATTCTTGAGAGTACCAAATATTCGAGAGCTCCGTGCTAGTTGACTCTCAAAGATAAGAATAATAAGTAAGACTGATACTAAATAAAGAAACAACTTCAGTGTCACAATAAAACAGGAGCAAGTTCTGTATTATGCGTTTTTCAAAATGTTGTCATATGATTCGTTAGGTAAATTTTATGCATTTATTTTTATGTTAGGCAAAAATCGGTAGATAGATTTTCATTTCACTTTAGAATCAAAATGTTACGACCAAAGTTGGCTATTATTTAAAATAGCAAAAAATGTGAAAGGACATTTATAGTCTACTGCTTTGGGAGAACTTCAATGAATACACCTTTTTCATCTTCCAAAATATTGTGTAATACCAAT
>JBQCDO010000415.1:0-8408 GCA_051961195.1 Nitrososphaeraceae archaeon
CCATAACTAGCTTGAGATGATGACAAGATCCGCCAAACGTCACAGAAACAAAAGATCAAGGAACAACATACTCAAAATGATTTTCAAAAAATGTACTCATAGGTAACGGTTAATTTGCACTCTAACTATTAGCAAACATTCAGTATCGAAGCTGCCAGTCCCCTTGCAGATAGTGTTCGCTAGTACATAAAAGTCAAAAATTCATTAATAATATAACCTAATATCTGTTCTACCCCTTTATTTATGAGAAGATAATATTAATTTTAGCTGTTCTAGCATTTACCTTAACTATAGTCGAAAATCGATCTACTGTGCCGTTTCGGATCCCATTATGGCAATAAATTAGATCCCTAAAATCTTATTTTGCAACGTCCTTGCAACATAATACCACTGTTAAAAATTCTTAAATAGATCTCGATTGATTCAGATTTTATAATAATCCGAGGAGTACCGACAGGTACAGTAAGCCAATTTTCCTACATAATAGGTCGGAAGCTAGGAGTTAAAACATGCTTGTCAGTATTCCCTTTCTTGTAGATGATTTGATGGATTCACAAAATAAGTATTATTTGTCAAGATAGAGCACAAGATAATAACAAATAAAATAAGTCTCAGAACTTCAGGAGATGGAATCCAGTAACTAAAGTAAAGTGGCTTCGTGGAGGGAATTAGCCTCACAGGTGGAATGGCTGTGTCATTAAAATTAAATCCATTATGGTTTTAATGGTAAAAAAAATAATTATCTATACGACGCCACATATTGTTCCAGTGAGCACAGTAATCTTTTTTTATATCATTAAAACAGCTCAACTATACAAGTACTAAACTTCTGCTATAGGTTAGGTTATATCTTAATCTCTCTGATATTAGTGTACTTGTAGTTCGTATGCTAACATCTTTCATTCAACGTGACCGAACTCGAGAACATTCTATGTTGGTGCTAATAATTCGTACGTATTAGATAGTACCAATTGCAAGAAAGTTGTAGGAGACAATAAGGTCGGCAGCATTAGGTTTATGAATTCCCTAGTATCCCGACACGAGGATTTAGTTGAATATATTTTGATGGTTTGCAGTTTTGTAGTAATCTGCAGACTACCCCATAATGCCATATTTTATTTGATCATTCTATTGACACGCCGTTTTCTTTTTATAACCTGGCACTAATATTTGAGAAAGGTGTGGCCCAATTAGCAGTAATAGTAATTCAACTCACTTCTCATGTTTCACAGAAATCTGCGAAAGAATAGGCGCTACCACAAGTACAATTGAAAAAGTGAATATCCTTTCCAAATATCTTACTTCGTTAAATGATGATGAAACCTTATCCGTGGTTGTTCTGTTCTTTTCTAATAGAATATTCCCAAAAGGATCAAAATTTGTGATGAATATAGGATTTAGTACAATAATGCAAGTCCTTTCTCAAATTGCCGTTTTAAATCTCAATCAGATTCAAACTATCTACTTGAAGTACGGTGATCTCGGTGCGCTATCTGAATACACAGTTTCAATGAAAAACGTAGTATCACTTTTCCAACAACAGCCTTTAACAGTACTATCAGTATATGATCGCCTTAAACTAATCGCCGATGCTATAGGCAGTGGGTCTGGAAAAGATAAGAAGGATATTTTGAAAGGATTACTTATTGAAAGTGGACCAGCTGAGGCAAAGTACCTGACAAGGATTATTAATGGAGAATTGAGAATTGGTCTGACCGAAGGCCTGGTTGAAGTTGCTATATCAAAAGCATATCAGCAAGATCTTCAACGTGTTAGAAATGCAATGCTCGTTTTAGGAGATGTTTCACGGATAGTGCTTTTGGCGAAGAGAAATCTACTGCATACCGCACTTATCAAACCGCTTACACCTATGAGTTATATGCTAGCAGATGTAATGTTTACCGCCGAAGAGATAATGAAATATTATGGAAAACCTTTGATTTGTGAATTTAAGTATGATGGGATACGGGCACAGATGCATAAGTTTAGACGACAAGTTAGACTATTTTCTCGTAGGCTTTCTGATGTTACGAAGGCTTTTCCTGAATTGGTTAATGCCGCATTGGAGGTGCATTCGTTACCATCATCTGCTCCATCATCCACAGATATAGATTTCATTTTTGATGGGGAGGTGATGGCTTTACTAAATGGTAAACCACTACATTTTCAAGAACTCCAAAAAAGACTTAACAAAAAGATTCTTACTGAGCAAACATTGGCGGAGATTCCACTTGTTTACGTAGTTTATGATATCATGTATTTAAATGGAGAGAACTTGATTACAACGCCAATTAAAGAAAGAAAAGAAATCCTATCAAATATTTTTTTTAAGGAACCGCTCATTAATTCTGCGTACAAAGTTATAGATTCAGAGGAGGAGATTATTGCAATGTTTGAGAAGAGCAGACATATTGGTCATGAAGGACTTGTACTGAAGGATCCAGACTCTCAATATCATCCTGGAAAGAGAGGAAGATACTGGGCTAAGCTTAAAAAGGAATTAGATACTATAGATGTGGTTATAATAGTAGCCGAGTACGGACATGGAAAAAGGGCAGGAATGTTATCCGATTATACATTTGCGGTAAAAGATGAAGAGATCAACGCCAATAGCAAATTGAGAACAATTGGCAAGGCTTATTCAGGATTGACTGACGTAGAAATCCTTGAAATGACAAAAAAATTAAATTCGATAATAATAAAGGATGAGGGCATTAGAATTGTAGTAAAGCCAGAAATAGTTATAGAGGTTGCATTTGACAGTATACAGAAAAGTAATAGACACAATAGCGGCTTTGCCTTACGTTTTCCCAGAATTAAGAACATACGCTGGGACAAAGCTGCTTCAGATATAGATTCACTTCAAAAAGTTAAACAAATCTACGAAATGCAAACTCACATAATGAGTAAGAAAACTGGCCATCCTAACAAAACTGTCTGATCATTAACATTTAATAAAACCGATTAAGCCTGCCACTATTTTCGTGGCCAGAACTTCGTAAGTAAAACTAATTTTTAGGTTCCTTGTAATTAAGCAATATTCCTATTCTATAAATATTCTTGAATTGAAACTAGGGATATTTCCCCAATTTCAATTATGGACATTACAACTAGATATAAGCGGTTTTCCAGTTTTATTCCGCGACAGCATTCTATAGTGGGTCATTTTTTTCATAAGGTATTCTCAATAGTTTAATATTGTCAATCCAAGCTTTCAAAAATCCACCGTATGCATCGATCCACGCAATGTTACAGGCTTGCCAAAATTTTATTCCCATAGTGAATGGATTATAAATATCACTGTTAGAAGAATCAGAAAAGAATACATTATTCCCGCTGTTAACCGTAGCAGATTCATCTAAATAATTTTGCCCTCCTGATTCATTTTCAACCTTAGGGCTTTCTGATTCTGCCTCCTGTTTAGGTGCCATGCCAGCTTCGTTTGATTCTATTAAACGAGGATTTTTTTCTTGTAGGCTTGGCTCAGCCATAGGAGAAAGTGTAGTGAGATCAGAATCTGTTTTTTTAATGCCATCATTAATATTTGTGATCAAGGGATCTAGTGGTTCTTTCCCTTCCACATCGTGGAATACCTTGGTTGTCTCATCTGGTCCCATATCTGCTACTTCTTTCATTTCTGACATGGCATTATCACTAGATGAATCAAATACTTCTGTTTGAATTGGTTGCGGTGCGGAGCTGACTGCTTCCTTTACTGATGATCTCTTCTCTTCCTTTTGATCCTTCGTTTTATTGTTTAGCTTTTTCTTGTCTTTTCCTAGTCCCATGCTCATGCCTATATATCTATTATTCTCCTTATTATCAGTTTGATTATTAAAATAACTTTTGGTAATTATTATCAGCTGGCTTTATTAGGAGTATAAGCAGAAGGAGTGCCGTTCATTTGTTCTTATGTTTATATTTCTTCTCTTATCCTTTGACCGCTACGAAATAGATAATCTTAAGCCTATAGTGATGTGGTTTTTTTGTATGAACAAAAAGTAAATGACTTGTTAAAAAACGGTAAAGTACTGTAAATTAGGGTTCTTGATATGTTGTCGTCGTCATTATTATAGCTGTTCTTTTTCGGATCTTTTCAGTTCTGAATCGTTAATCAGAAATACAAAGATCTGACCATTACACTCCGTCACAGATTTTAGAGAATATCCACCATTAGCTAAAAGAGCTTCCGTTTCAGCAAGCATTTTCTTTAAACTTGCACCATCATGTTTTGACGGATCTGCACTTTTAACTATCATCAATGGGCTTTCATGCCAGTTTGTCATATGACATCAATTACAATTGAATAGCTGGTTTATTAAGTAATTGAAGTGAGACATAGATTGACATTCACAATCAATGTAAGAGATGCACTAAATGAAACAAGCTCGACCAACATAATCAAAATATTCAAATTCTACAAAAGCCAAATCAACCTACACCGCTGTCTTCTTTACTAAACCTTTGAGGTGCTAGCAAAAATCTATTGTATAATCACTTGTTAGCATTTGTTTAGTAGAAAATGAACTCCTGTTGAAGTCCGGCAGCCCGACAGAGTGGAACCCAATTGTTTCTTATTAATTCTAAAATAAAAATGCAGTGCAGAAGCAGCACTAGATTTTACGCCTTATATCCGAGGCCATCATTGGCATTCTTCTTCCCGAGACCCCAACTACCGTAGTCTCTATGCCTATTATTAACAGCGCTATCCCCACAAAGAATGAAACAGCTACTGCCCCCGCGTAAGGAGCCCCCATTACCAGGAAGGATAAAACTGTAGCTAGTGCACCTGCACCGATACTAAATCCTCTTGCCCAACGAGGACTCTCTTTATTGCCGAATCCGTATACTATATGGGAGATGCCCGCAAATAGCAGACCAACGCCCAACATAACAATTACGAAGACACCTGTACTTACTGGAAATCCCAGAGCAATTGAACCGAATATGAGAGCTAGTACCCCAAGACCTACTGTTCCCCACTTTGATCCACGCCTGACAAATATTCCACTTATAATTTTCTCAATTCCGATTATGATTAGGGTTATAGCCATTATGTATACGATTGTAACCACGGTCATTCCTGGATGAATGAATACAAGTATAGACAAGATGATTGCTATAACGCCAAGACCAACAAGCACGCCTCGTTTCCAACCTGAAGATGTATCGTTCAATTAATTGTGCAGTAAGGATAAATATTTAAACAGATAGTATAGGATTCATAGTTCCGTAGTGTTAAGATATTTTACCTTTTACCACTTATGGGGAATAGTGATACACACGAATGCTTAATACTAGACTAACTAGATAAGTTAGCAATTCCGAGATTATATACATAGTGAATGGGCATTGATTGATTTGCTAGTACTGATATAAAAAATTTCCAGATGATATTCGCAAATAAGAAATGTATCGGTAAAGACACCTCAGTAAGGCAATAGGTTCTTTGATACGTCAAATACGTGGTATGTTTATGATAATAAATCATTAAAGGCAAGCTTGGAAATTTTCGAAAAGTTTCCTATTTCAACAAATTTCGAAAATGATGAACTACGACTCTTGTTGGTTGCCGTAGTCGTACAGGATGTTACTCCAGCGATTTTTGATAGTTACGAAAAGGAAGATGGTATTATTAACTCCGGAGGCGGAATTTAAGGTATTGTAAGCTCCTTGTCTTCAAAGAATTCAGAGAATAGTACTGATTCGAACATGTTATTAGATACACCCATTATCTTTGATACCCTCAGCAGTGACGAGTTTTGGCACTAGGGGCACCGGGAGATGAAACAATTATACTTTGTGAAATGTATCGCTGTGAGAGTTGCATCCAGCCCCGATTAAATCCTAACATGCTAAATTCACTATCGATATCCATATAATTGGAGTATGGAGCAACTATGATACATGTCCAAATCTTTATAAGAAAAAATGCACTCCGTGATACCTTTTTTGAGGATACAGTATCCATTATACTACTATTGACAGGATCACGTCCTCGGTGATTTACCATCAACAAAGTACAAAACAAAAAAAATTTTACGGTTTGCTAGTTTTCCGTATTAACTGGTCTGATTACAAGAGACATAGTTTCGACGTATCTGGTATCAATATTTCAATAAGCCTATCTAGATGTCTTTCCTCTAATTTTTCCATCTAGATGTTGTTTTGTTTGAACATTAACATATGCGTTGTTATCTTCGATAAGCCTAGTCAGAACTGTTATTTGCATTCCGTTCAATGGTCCTTTCAGATCGACAGAGGATATATTGCCCTGTGCTAACTTCCCACTTACTGGACCAGAGGGCATTAGTGTCTTGAAACGAATAACAGTTACTGGAATATGCCTATTCTCGCCTTTCTTGCCTTGGTATATATTTGCCATAATAACTTTATCTAGATCATTAACATTTACGTTATAGCTCATGATCCTTCCATTGCTATGAATCATAAAATCTGCAGTTCCTATAGCTCTACTATTGGTTGGAGGTGCTTCATCTTGACAGGTCAATTTTGCGATAAACTTTCCTTATGCATGCGCTAATGCTATATTTAGAAACCTAACGGATGGTTGCGTCATTGCCGCAGATAATATTGTTATTGCCGATACTAAATAAAAGGATAGCACTATTAGGACTACGGACGTATGGGGGCTATTTCTTATCCAAATCTATCGGGACTAGTCTTCAACGAAATATTAAATGAATTGTATTACACATTGGCTTTGGAAGTCGCAATCGATATCGTAATATTATACTACTGTTGTTTAGACCAGTCCATGCTAATGTTAACAAGTAACAAATTTATACTATATGAACGGACTCTCCTAAGTGGTGTCCTGCATTAAAGGAAATACAACATAAATCTTAGTGGCAGGATTAACTATGATCTTTCTACTTGCTATATCAATTTCAACGTTGAACTTACCGGTGATGGCGCAGGGCCAGAATCAACCTTCTCCCGAGCAATCACAAGAGGTGCAAAATAAGCTGGGTGCATTGACACAAAAGTTTAGAGTGCTTGTTACAAAATCAAAAGTCAATATCACCCTGCCGCAGAGCGGTAATCTTGTGGATCATTTGCGTAATCTCACGCAATCCAGCGGATTTAAAACACTTTCGCAACAGCTTCCACAACTCTCCGATATGGGCATCATCGAAACAAGCATCAAGGCCTTACAGAATGGTAATAATAATTTACCTGGACTTGTTCAGAAGCTAAGTGTTCTTGCAGATATTATACCATAAATTCCTCAGTCTGTCTATGTTTGACTACCTACACCAAAACAGCTATGTAGAAGTAGGTCATTAAAACCGAGGATGAATTTTTAAACTCTAATTGAGTATGAAAAATCTGCCGCCGTATATGACTAATCGACGATCGAGATCACTTTCAACTTCTAGATAATTTATATGATGCCTTTACACTTTCGGTTCGATCACGATGCCTAATTCCGAAAATAAATAGGTGCCAATTTCTTATCCATCCATAGTAGGTCTTCAAACTTTTTTTATGCCATCCTTAATCGATTTTACATCGGTCGCTCTCAGTATACTATATATTCTTATAAATTTAATCAGGACATGCGATTAAGTGTTATCGCTGTATTTGCCTTTACCATACTAGCATTACTTGTAGCTTCCTCTTTTTTGGTAAAGGCATATGCCCAATCTACACAATCTGAATCGATAAAATGCCAGACTGGCGCTTTAATAGGATAAGGTGGTGCAATTTTCGGAGTAGCAAATGTTTGTACAAATGGCTATGCGATTAACGTCTACCTCGCTACAAACTACCTTCCTCAATCGGGTAAAGTGTTTGAGGCCTGGCTTGTAGATGATTTCTACAAGGGCTCTGGCTACGCACTGAATATGGGCAAGATCCTGAACTCCGGAACACTTAGATTTCATGAAATATGAATAATGCGAGAACCTATACAGGTATAGTGGTTACCCAAGAGCCAACTTCTGATATCAATCCTTTGGCATCATGGTCTAACGCTGTGGCGCAAACTTGTTGATCCCGCCATTCGGTCTTTAGTATTAAGATACTGTCTGTAGTTATAGTGGAATCAAAAAAATAATATATTTAGAGATACGCTTAAGTACTTGATTTAAAAGTACAGACTGTTGTGCCCAATTCGTTTAAGAATAATGCAAGTTAGTGTAATATCGATATTATCCGTATACATCTTATTTAGTATAATTCCATTTCCACTAAACCAAAACCAACATGCATATTCACAAACTTTCAAGACTAACTCTGCTGCTACAAGCACAGCAGATGTGAAATCTGGAAAGGGAGTAGATTTAACAAATATTCATACCTCACCATCGAATGTAAAGGTTCACAGCAAATTTGAAATAATTTCAACTGTGGTTAATAATTCTCCAAACATGATAACATTC
>JBQCDO010000416.1:0-4336 GCA_051961195.1 Nitrososphaeraceae archaeon
CAATTAGCGATATCGCAAAGGAAATTTTGAGAAGAGTGATGATGGACGCAATAACAAAATATATTCTGGATAGACTAGAAGGAATTTTAGCAGATAAAATTTATGCTAGCAAATCCCAGCGAGATAATGCCTTTGGGACTACCCATTATTTATTAAGTGGATGGACAACAAGTCATTTTCGAGATTATGCAGATACATATTCAGAAAATAGATTCATTCAAAACGAATCCCTAGATTTGGTGAGAGTATTATACAACATCTTAGATCCCCCCAAACATTTTCTTCAGTATGTACTAGGAAGAGAGGCAAAAAGGGATCCAAAAATAGATCTCCTGGTGAGAGTCTTGGAAGAATCAGAATCAAAAGGTAATTCATGAAAGTTTTGACGCATCAATTTTTGTAATAATCTGTTGAAACTTTTTTTCCATCTCTTCGCGCATAGATTTTAATTCTTCTCTATGCTTTATTTCCCGAAGTTCAATCTCGTCCTTCTTCTTAGTTATCTCATCAATCTTTTTATTCAAACGATATTCCTCGTTTATAGTTAGGTCATTAATTGCGGCCACATAGCCCAGAGCTTTGTCATTCCCCTCTAGTAATTCTTGATCGGTAGGTTTGAAATATGCTTTTGTTAGCCCTGTTCGGTGACCCATTACGTATTCTGAGTAGAGGGGATTCATACCAGCGTTTATACAAGTGGTTTTGAAGAACTTACGAAAGCCGTGGGTTTGCATTAGCTCAGTTCTTACCCTGGTTTCGGCTGCTACTCTAACACCGGTACGATTTAGTAATTGATGAATCATATGAGCAACTACCCACGCGCTAACCGCCTTGGGACGATTGACGTGGTTTATAGAATATTCTATTCTGAATAATGGTGAGTTAGGTGTTATCTTCTCACCTACTCTTTCTCTCCAGTCTAGATACTGATCTATGTAGCGAGCGCATTCAGGAGTACAGAATGTGGTATAGGACTCTTGCTCTTTCTTGTAGACGTTGATTTTGTATAGGTTGTATTTTTCTATTTTTGTGATATCTCGTAGTCTAAGATATGCTAATGCACCGCGTCGTAATCCAGCCGAACACATTACCAGTATGATACACTTGTCACGTAGGGTAGCAGTTTCTATCAGTGTTTTTATCTGCTCGCGGTTGTAGGGTCTATCTTCAATAACATTATACACTTTGGCCTTGAATTTCTTTAACCGTTTCCAGTTGATTGCTATACCGTTCATTTCATAAAAATGAATGATGGGAGTAATGTAGTTGTGTACTGTCGCTGGCGAGAGCTTGCGTGTATGTCTCAGTAATACTATGTAGTCGCGTACCTTCGACTCTATGTGGGTAATGGGAATTAGTAACATGTCTTCGTATGTTTGTACTTGACAAAATTTCATACAATAGGAGAAATAGGTATTGTATTCGCGTCGGGTTAGGTCGCTGTTCACTGAGTTGATAAAGTTGCTATACGCCTCCCCTTCCATCTCTGGTCGTTGGTTCATTTTGCTTGTTAGTTGAGCGTGACACATATAATTAAAGATAGTATATCATACTATCACCTGCTGTTGAGAGTAGTCTTTTTCTTTTCCTTCGTAATTTCCTTACTTCTTCAAGAATTTCTCTTAATTGTTCCTCAGAGATCTTTGATATTTTGGAATCACATTCCATACCTTTTGTATCTAGAACTTCTTCTGTTAGTTCAACGATCTCATCCTTATGCTGTTCTTCTTCTATAGTTAGCATATTATGGCTTCTAAATCGAAAGAATGCAAATTCGCTCATTATTATGATCACCATTATTATTACAACAAGCTTCTTAATATTGATCTAGTCTTGCGCTTGCGCTGTATCTTCGAAATGATAAAATTGTGGATGTAATAGTGACAGCTGTGCCAAAACTATAGCGTCCGGGTTACATATCAGCCCCAGAAACTGCGTCTGGTACCAGATCCCCCGATATACTAACCAACCTGCTAGTGGCTTTGCCTCTCTACAATAGAACCTAAGAGCCGACTGGCCAGTTAAATTTTAGCTCTGATTTGCAAGAATCTGATATCTATTGATAGTAGTAACAATTAATCCATGTAAACTGACTAATTAATTATGTTAATGTCCAGTAATTTTAATACGTCTGAGTATTTCAGATTTTGCAGCAGATCTAATTTATTTATCTCGAAAATAGCGTCTTCTATTACAGATGTGCGGCGCGCCAGATTATAAACCTGTTCTGAACTTAGACATAAAATGCATAGACTGACGCTTTGTTGTGATGACAAAAATTAGGTGCATATCTATCATGAGGCATCCTCATTCAATATATTAAGGACAGTATCTGTTTAGAACATTAGGTTTGTCCAATTTACCGCCGGTGTTGATCTATGCGAATGACAAACATGGCTCAGGATTGGGTCCTCAACTGTTCCATTAATGACTTCATATCTACTACATTCCAACGTTCTATGGCTTTTGCATTACGAAAAGAAAATACTGTCATACCATTGACCCTGAATTGTTTATCGGTTGCCGAAGATCCTCAAATTGACCTTTGTGAGTTCCAGATAAGTTGTATCTGCATGCCACCCTATTTCCTTCGATTACGATATCATCAAAAGTGATTATTATATCAGGGAATGCTTTCCATAGGAGATAAATAAACTGTTTAAAACCTTCCTTGTTGGCTGGTTGATTTGGAGGAAAATCATGAAAAGTCAAGGAATCGTCATAAAAATCAAAATAAGATAATTCTCTACGCTGTGGATCGTTAAACGTGTCTTCCAATCGTCGGACAACTTCTCTTAAAGACTCTACTGATGACATCAGAGGGATATGTAAAGATATTTTAATAAGTTTTTCTATGCTTGCATTGCCTTCTATAGGTTAGAAATTCTCTGGAATGCTTTGATAAGTGTTCTCCTTTAAAAATTAAACTATGTGTATACTATATTTAGAGTGTTTATGGCTGGTTCATTTAATACTATACGTAAACATACCAGGATATGGTAAGAGAGAATCGGCGCGGCATATTACGGTTATTAGTCACCAAGTGGTAACCTGCTTAGAATTTGTAGTCTAATAGTCGAGCTTAACAAAGGTTTTCCGCATTACTTGTCTGTGAAAACAATTCAAAAATTTCTTATTTAACTGGTGCTATCAGTAATGTCGGAAACAATGTCGTCTAATTTACGTTATGAAATATATCGCATTAAAAAGGTTTTCGGAATTGAGAGATCAAATGTACAGACTTGGTATGTTCATAAAAATTAGATGCATGACAATCATGAGGCGCGCAGCTGAATACATAGATGCTGAGACAACCCGTTAGCTGTGATGAACAAGGCAAACTGATAGCCCAACCAAGTGGCGCCATTTACATGATAGCAATGTAGGTTCAGAATCACGCAACAAAGCACTCTATAGATAAAGCGATTGTCAATAACGATTCCATTCATAGTCTATCTTTTAATATCTATATTAAGATATAAAAATCGAATTTCTTCAGTTTTGCTGAAAAATCTGTCCCTCCGGCTTGGAAGCAAGTTCCTACTTGGTACCAGTCTCTGAGAGTGACCGCATGATCCCTCCTGCTGTCGAATACATGTTCACAAAACAGATGAATGCTTCTACTATCTCACTTCCGGCTAGCCATGCGTCACTTGAATCACATCCACAGGAGATCGCCCAATTAGTCCTCAATGCAACAGGAAAATGAAGTGACAATATAGCAGTCAGATAGAAAAATTTTTGTTCCATCTGATTATTCGAGGGTCAATTCAGACCTTAAATACAATATACATAATCAGTTTTAAGTGAGACATAAGTACAAATTGATTATCGAGACAGTAACAATCTCGGATTCAAATACATATAATTATTTCTGAAATAGCCGATTCTATTAACGATATGCAGCACGGGAGATTATAAATATTATTGAAAATGCCGCTTCCTATGTATAGACTGACGTCTCAATATTTTCTATCTTTTTATTACCTGGTAAAAAAACCTGCTCAACTTCTGCTTATACTGATAGGAAACTTGACTAATGTTGAGAGGACACACCTAAAAGATAATGTGTAGGAATTATGCTCATTGCATAATCATTCTGAATTCATATAGAAAAATTAATTATCAGGGCACGACCGGGCTTACTTTGACGAATTGATATGAGAGTATTAGTAAGAGCAATGATTCCAACAACTGCCGGCAACAGGCGGTCAAAGATCCTAATTTCTTGAAGACTATCGAAGACTATACCAAGAAGTACAACTGTGAGGCTGCATACTTTACTGAAGTAAATGGAAACAGAACTTTCGTTTTTGTTTTGGATTTGCCAGGTCCA
>JBQCDO010000417.1:0-6220 GCA_051961195.1 Nitrososphaeraceae archaeon
GGTTTGTATATTTCAAAAAGTATTATTGAAGCTCATGGTGGTAGAATATGGGCTAAAAATAATATCGATGGTAAAGGCGCTACATTTATTTTTAGCTTACCACAGATGCAGACCGGACGTTAATTTGAGCGATCTCATATCAATTAGGATTGTCTAGCACATTTGAATCATATCTCTTGATCAATTAGTTAATAAATCAATGATTGGATTCAAGTTTGCAGATTAGTTACAGAACTAGATAAAGGTGGAGGAAGATTCGAGAAGTTTTAGATATTAAAAATAAATTAAATTAAATTAAATTAAATTAAATTAGGTTAATTAGATTAAGACATTGTTGGTCCCGCTGGTGCTCCTGGTTCACATGTATTTGTATTGACTTCTATTAACACTAAATCTGCAATCTGTGTAATAAAAGATCTATTTCAGAAGAATACTATTCCCACAATATGTAGGATTTTCCAATTGGTGTTGACTAAGCTTGTGCTTCGTATTTGTATATCCTTTAGAAAATTCAATGGATTGAAATCTAAAGCATCATTCTGTTCAAGAGAAATTATATGACCAGCGGACGAGGCACTACTGGATCCTTGTTGAACCTCTAATGAAGTGAATTGATTAAAGTCTCATTTACTGTACTTATTCCTACTGTGATTATAAACGAGCAAGTATTAAAAATTTCTGTAATATTCAGAAAGCTAATCCTATTAATGAAGCTATTACTTTTATTTCCAATTCTACTATCAAAAGGTACAAGCGAGTTATCTTATGATGACTGTAATTACAGTTTGTTCTGTGCATATGCAATAGAGGAATAAGGAAATATGATGGCAATTTGAGCAAACGACAGACAGCGAAATTACTAACTCCATAGGCGTAGGAGCTGCTGAAGATAATTACGAGACAAATATCTTAATTAGGTGCGGTACAACTGGTCTTAATAAATAGATTATCAAATTCACTATAATTAGCGTTAGACTTTAAAGAAAAATATATCGTCTTGATACATACAATAAGTTTTTTCAAAATATAATCAAAGGAAATATACAAAAACATCAAAAAGAAAAACAATTTAGTTCGAAATTGAATACAAAAAAGAAGATGGATTGAATTTTATATTCATCTGCATTAGCTTTTCATTCTATTCTATTCTATTCAAGGTATTGTCCTGCTATACAATTTGCCTTCGAGTGCTAATTTGTACATCTCTGCCATGTGTGGGTTCTTTACCGGGATTTCCGCTCCTAATTCAATAAGTCTTGCATATGTCCTAATAAGATACGCTAACGATCCGATCACTCCCACAAATACTCCCATGGTAAATATCCAACGCGGCGGTACTGCAGTGATTTCTTCAACAAACCAGAATTGCCATAGCTCGTTTAATGCGACAGCAAACATTGCAGCTGCGAAACCAATAATTGCCACCTTTAGACCAGTGTTGATACTGTTGTTAGGACCTTTCATAATTGGGACTCGTCTACTGTATAGTCCTATCAAGCCCCATCCTAAAGGTAACACTATAAATACGCTGTATAGTAACCAATTTGCAGGAGTAAATGCGGAGTCACGAATCATCGACTGATTTAATGAGGTATCCATACTGTAGGTAATTACAGCTACAATGGTCAACGATAACATTAGTATGATCTGGATATATAATTTCTTGAGTCTCTGCACCTCGACATCTCTTGATATTAATGATTGAACTTGAACCAATTTTTTTACCTTTGTTTCCTTGTATTATTACTATCATTGAGCAAAGTTATAAGCACTGATTAACACTGTAAATTGACATTGTTATTTATAGGATTAGAGTACAGCTATTCTAATCCTATGTCAAGAGGTTCACATTATTTGAAAAAGACTAGATTTGAGTCCGCTTCATATTCCTGTCAATTAATAATCTCTTCTGTGATCCTTGTATTATAGGGATTATTACATCTAATCTTAAATCTAATTAAAGGATCTGGTATATTCTTAAGGATAGTGGTCACAAAGTATCGCAAGTCTACAATATTCCTTTAACTTATTTACCTTCTTGATTGTCATGATCAGGGTAAAGAAGGATCTCATTTACATATTATACCGCTAAAAGATTACATCTATTCATTTTTAATATTGAATGTTATTGATCAGATTAATAAACCGGTTTAGCAAGTTTCTTTCCTTTTAATACAAACTTTAACAAAATAGTCATTAATTTAAGGCAAATTGATTGGAATGTTCCAAGATTTAACCTGTCGGAAGTTCGTCATCAAATATATGAAAAAAGTTAAAGCGCGGCTAGTAACAATTCCTTATTTGGAATTTGATCTCTAAGGATTTTGACATTATTGCAGATATGTCAATGAATTGATAATCACGTATAGCTTCGATAAACCGAATATATCTAAGAATATTAATAACATAAAATAATGAAATTGAAGAAATTTAGTGTCTACATTAGTAGAAAGCTACCAGATTCTGCCATACAAATGCTTTCAAAAGAATGTAATGTTATTTTGAATGAAAAAGAAAGGCCTTCTACCAGAAAAGAGCTTTTGAATGGGGTACATGGAAAAGATGCTATTCTGTGTACACTACTGGACAATATTGATGCCAAAGTTATTGATAGTGCTGGGGTTAACCTTAAGGTTATCAGTTCCTATAGTACTGGAGTTGATCACATAGATGTAGAAGAAGCAACAAAAAGAGGAATTAGCGTTACGTCTACTGGAGACATACTTACGGAAACAACTGCTGACCTTACCTTCGCACTGATACTTGCAATAGCGAGACGAATCACACAGGGGTATGAGGCAATCATACATAAACGTTGGAAATATGGATGGGATCCATGCCTTATGTTGGGTTCAGATGTTCATGGAAAAGTCATCGGAATTCTAGGATTGGGAAAAATTGGTTCAGCTGTTGCACGTAGAGCCAAAGGATTTGACATGGACATAATTTATCATAATAGACACGGTAGAAAAATTCAGAATGAAAAGCAAGTAGGGGCCAAATACGTCTCTCTGGAGGAACTTGTACAGAGAAGCGATTTTCTATCTCTACACTGTCCTTTGAATAATGAGAATTATCATGTAATAAACAGGTCAATTTTCAAACTAATGAAAAGTGATGCGTACCTAATTAATACAGCTCGGGGACCTCTGGTTAGTGAGGCTCACTTGATTGAGGCGTTAGAGAAAAAATGGATAGCTGGTGCCGGTTTAGACGTGTTTGAAAAAGAACCACCCTCATTGAATAACAAATTATTAAAAATGAAAAATGTGGTATTGTTACCTCATATGGGAAGTGCTACATTTTCAACTAGAATAAAAATGGCAGAAATTGCAGCTAAAAACATACTAAATGTCTTGGATAACAAGACACCTGTTTACATTACTAATCCACAAGTACATCAAAGATAATGCATAGCAGCAGAAACGTCCAAGCCGTCGAGCAAAACCATGAAATTTTGCAAGCCTGCGAAATACAATATAGTATCACTTGAACAAGAATTAAATCATGTTATCGGCTAATAATGCAGCCTGATAGCCTGTGCGATTCTGAAAACAGGATATCAAATAAATCTGAGCCATATGACAAGAAAAACTTAGATAGATGAAGTGTGTTTGCACCGTGATTTCCTAGTTATCTCTGGAACAGCTAGTAATATAATAAATGAAACATGTAGATATATGAAACTTTGGTGTAATTACCTTGTCACACGCTTTGCGGATATTCCAGATACTAAAGTCTTGAATTTATTCTGAAGATATATTATTCCACATTTTAGAAATGGTAGCCCATACATAACAATAATAATGATAACAAAAAGTGTATCGTTCAAGAACCAAATTTAATAAATGATTTAGCAAGAGCAAAGGCAGAACTAAAATTAAAATAGACACTGGTACAATTTAATTAATTACTTCATTAACTATTTATCTGTCTATCTGTCTCTCTACTCATCTACCTAGATATTTATCCTGAATATAAAACATGTCTCACAGAGGATCATTTTATTAAATCATTATGATGATGATGTTGTAGTTGTTGTTGTTGTTGAAGATGATGATGTGCTAAGTATCCTTTTTACTATATAGAGGAATTGCTCTCTCTCTACAGGTTTTTCGACAATATCATAACTTGTATTCGCGTAGGGCAGCATACTTACTATGTCCTGTGCTGCATCAAAATCAGATACAAAAAGCACTTTGGTGTCAGGATTTATCACCTTAAATCTGTTATATAGTTGAAGACCGTTAAGGCCAGGCATTCTTATATCCATAACTACCAAATCATAGTAAGAAGGACTTATTTGTGCAAATTGTTGTAATGCCATTTGTGAGTCTGTAAATGTATCAATATTATAGCCCTGACCGGCAGTCAACAAGAATGCCTTATAAGTTATGAGTGTATCTGGTTCATCATCTACTAGTAAAATATTGTGAGCTTCTTTTTGTTGTAGTTGTTGTTGATTGTCCTTATAACTGATGGTAGGTATATCCGAATCTTTCTTTAGCTGCTGTTGCTGGTTAGCGACAGCATATTCCTGTTGTATTTGTATTTGGACTTGTTCTTTTAGCTTTGGGATTTGTTCATATAGGTTTAATGTATTCTTGTTGTTATTTCTTGTGCTTATTACAGAGTAGACAGGATATAGATGTTTTTCAAAGTTAGATGTAATTGGATATTCTCCTATTCTCCTGAAATTGAAATTATGATCAGAATCATTAGCAGAAGTAGTAGTTAGTAAGCCTCTTACAATATAATATAATTCACTACCTATCACCATTCCATTTGCTGATGCCATCGAGTTTATCTTTGCACAAATGTTCATGGTAGAACCAAACAAGTCCTCAGTATTTGGGGAGCATAGTGATCTAGCCACCTCAACTCTACCATAGTCAGCACTAATCTTGTAGCACATAGATGGTAATCCACCTTCCTCTTTTAATGTTGAATTTATAAAATCTCTAGCTGCTATCATGGTAATACCGCATTCTATGACATCTCTGAAAGCAGACTCATATGGACTAGTCCATTTATCACTAGTCCATGAAGAAACCAATGGTAACACCGTAGACGTTTTCGGAAAATAGAATATCAGACTACTGGCAGTATTCTTAATTATCTTGGCATTAAAGTGTCTTGCTATTGCAGCCAGTGTATTTATGAAAACAGAGTAGTATATTCTAATTTTATCTGGATCTATAATTTCAGATATAGCATCAAGAGGGTCTACCATACTAACAAAACTTACACAACAGTTTTGTGATTTATTAGAGAATACTATCTCCGTAAATATCTGACTTCCCATCGTTAAAACGATACAACTTACTATTTAGCATAGCTTAGACAGACAGATACTTAAGTCTACGTAGTGATGTTTATCTTTTACTCTGTGGTGACACAACCAAACCCAGCATAATGATTATAACAATATGATGGAGTAGTTATAAAAACTCAATCGATTATATGCCTAGCTGCATTATTGGTTTTACTTATACAATCAGCGTGAAGATCTACATGTAAAATCCCCTAACGTTTAATTTTACGCAATAGTATTTCGTTGACAAAGACAAATATACCACAGATATTGCAGCGTAGCATCGTGTGTCTAGTCTTGGTATGTTTCAAGGTGGCCAGACTAATAGCCTATTGCGCCCACAAGACATAAAATATAATTTATACTCTACTTGCTTTTTGAAAAGTAAAATCAGGTTTAATTATGCATATTAATATTTCTAAAGGATAGAATAATGCATCACCATTCATCCTAGATGCCTACCATAGATATAACTAGACTTTCCACCACAAATCCAATTTTGAATTGTTGATTTTTGACAAGTCTAATATATGATTTAACGCTATAGCTAGTATGAGATCTATAATCTTAAGCACAACTGGCACCTTAATATTGGCAGCTAGTTTACTTGGTGGAACATTTGTTTTCGCCAACATGCAGAAAGCAAGTGCACAGATAGGAGGAGGAGGTAATATGACAGGCGGAGGAGGTGCGAGTGGAGGTATGATGGGTATGATGGGTAACCAATCAAACATTACTGGTTCTGTTAAATTATCTACGGTTATGGGAAATGCATTGGCATCACAGATAAAAGTTAGTTTGAGTCAAGCTGCGACGACTGCAGAAAATACAGTAGGGAACAATTCTCATGCCGCAGCAGCACACTTTGGAATTGTAAACGGATATTTGACATATACTGTCTGGGTT
>JBQCDO010000418.1:0-3132 GCA_051961195.1 Nitrososphaeraceae archaeon
ATTGGTAATGGAAAAGAAGTCTATAGGAATCGCTGGACAATCAATTTAAACAATTAGTCGCTAGCTAAATAAAGCACATTAAATATGCTGAACTATGACACAATCTACATGAAATTTCTCAGTTCGAACCTTGATTCCTCAAACGTTTGATGGTAAAGAACTTATTAATGCCGCCGGAAAACCCAGCAAAGCACAAATTATAGTATCGGATTTTACCTACGTTAATCTGGCTAATCGAAACTTGCACTCAGTCAAATGCTAACTTTGAGAGAAAAATTAGATTAAACACAAATCAGGATCAAAAAGTTCATTGATAATACGCTTCATAATATTCTCCAACAAGCTAGAACTATTATAAGTCCAAAAAAGTCAAATAAAAAAGGATGTTTCTTATTCCTGATTCAACAAGAATTAAGACTCTCTATTTCGTCATGTTGCCGCCGGTCATGTTGCCGCCGCTGGTTGCATTACCGCCGCCACCGCTCATATTGCCTTGAGCATGTACTGGAGCAACTAGATTTCCTGTTGTCACGATACCGACTGTAGCCACGATACCAAAGGCCAATGCTGCTGCTAGTATTACACCCAATGTTGCAACTTTTAGATTTCTGTTCATTAAGACAATTAGTTGATAGCATTTTATATAAGCATTATGAATAATTTTCGGAGAGACAAATTTCATGTTACTCTGTTATAGTTTATTGTATAGTATTATCTGATAAATGAAATTTAAGCAACATAAAGTACATTTATTTATAATAAATATACTGCACCAGACTTATCATTTGATTTTCTACATATTGTCTTTACTGTGTCTTGTACCACTTCGCAAATTGAATAAGGGCTTTTGATCGATGGGAATATACTTGCTTTCTTCCAAGCCTATGTAATTGACCAAACGTAAGATTACTATTCATAGGAATAAAGATAGGATCGAATCCCCATCCGCCCTCAGTCATATTCTTATTTATCTTTCCGTGAATCTTACCATCAAAAATGTGACGTGTCTGACCATTACAAAAAGTGATAATCGAAACAAAATATGCAGTTCTATCATCACAATTTCGGAGTAGATCCAAAATGCCCTTGTTACCAATGGTCTTGAAAACAAAGGCCGAATATTGTCCTGGAAATCCGCTCAGCTTATTGATAAACAATCCATCATCTTCTACAATAACTGGACTCTTTATCTCTGAAAATGCATATCGGCACTTTTCAAGTGCGATTTCCTCTATCGAATTTGACTGAATTTCCTTAATATCTAGTTTACAGAAAGCGATCTCCAAATCATGTGCCTGAAGAATCGATTTCACTTCGATATACTTATTCTCATTAGTACTAGCAAAGCTGAGTGACTTCACCCTGGTCTTTAAAGCAAATGCCACCATAAAAACTAGGCTGAGTCAAATTAAGAGTATCCGAAGATTTAGCCAATCGAGAATATTTCAAGGTATGTCAGTTCGGGCTCGCTTGTTCTGTAGGGCTGTGTTGGAAGTATTCATTAATCCTTAATATTCTATTTCTACGTGCTATCTTTACTATTATTACATAGAATCCACGTCAGTCCTGTCCTCGTGAGCCGACTTGATGGCTTTAATTGCAAGGTCGGATACCTCTTTTACATTCTTTTTTGACTGGTCAATGAAATCCCGTATATCGTTAACAAGCAACTTACGTGCCTCTTCAATACCATTTCCTTCTTTTTTAAGCGACTCTATTTTAGCCTCCAGGTTCCGGAATTCTTCAACTTTTTTGAAAAATTGCTTGACTACGTTAATCGCATTACTATCTGAACTGTCGCTATCCCTGGCTCCAGTAATTTCTACTATGGTATTTTTAAGCCCAATCAGCTCATCAAGACCAAAACCTAGTGAACTCAAATCGTTGCAGTATTTTATTTTTGCTGCATTTTGCTCCATATCCATTTCTATGACTCTATTAGTATTTCTGACAACATAGATATCATCTCGTTCTCTTGCTAGTCTCTTTTGTAATTCTTGCTCCTCATACTCTAGCGATTGATTACTAGATATTTTTTGTACTATCTGATTAATGTCAAAATTATATCTCTCCCCATTCTGGAGAGCCATCTTCAGCCTGTTAAGATCAGATATCCCTAATCCAAATCCTGAGAGATACCCAAGAACCTCTTTATACTCTTCTAGTGTTTCATTTGTAGTATCAGATTGTTGGAGTATCTTATTGTACTCTTCTAATATTCGGCTTTTGTCCGTATTAATCTTCTTTATCTCGTTTTCCAAATTCTCTTTCTCTGTCAACTTTTCAGTCAAGTAAGAAGGAATTTGTGATATTGGCATATTTTTAGAAAGCTCCCAAATCTCGCTAGTAAGTTCAACTACACGCTCGGGAGAAATATTCAAATATTTACATTTATCATATACTTTATCTACAAATAATTCTAATCCACTAACTTCGTCGTCTGCCATCTTACTAGACAAAACTCTTGTGATACGCAGTCCTCTTGCACACTCTCGAACACCCATACCAGCCCTTCGAATTTCTACGCTCAATTCTCTAAGTGCAGCAGCAGTTGGAGTTCCTACCTCATTAGTCCAGTTTGCAATAATACTAGTTACAGTACCTGCGCCTATTCCTATCTCTCTGGCGATTTTATCCCTAGCCCATCCACCTAGCCATTTCGTTACAACCTCCTGTCTTGTTTCGTCAGCTATCGGTACTCTCAAGATTCTCATTCTCATTCTAGCAAATATAAATTATCGTCACTTTCGTCGGCATATTCGACGTCAGTTTAGTCACTTTATATTATTCTTGGCATAGTTAAGAAAAGTACTGGAACCAGGTGCTGATAAAAGGTGTATGAATGCCCGTTAGTCTTTATGAAAGCGATTTTAACGGACTTTTTATTAAACGATCTCAATCTATTATCACTCTAGCTCTGTAATTCAAGTCATCCTCGCATACCTGCCTCTTTTCTCAATAGCTTGAACTGTGCGTAAAATTTTGGCTGTCGTATGACCATCTCCATTAATGTCTTTATATCCTACCAAAAAACTAGAATAAAGACGTTCATAGTCATTTGCGTAGGCACTCATGAAAATTTCCTTGATTAAACGCACATCAACAGCTTTGTCTTCAAAACGCTGAGAATAA
>JBQCDO010000419.1:0-8083 GCA_051961195.1 Nitrososphaeraceae archaeon
TGTGCAATCACTAGTGCCAATATTGCAAATAAATTGTTGGTTCCATTATTAACATGATTTAAAGTTATTCATTTTAAACCTTACACTAAGGAGGAATTTGTGGAAAATTGCTAAGTCTTGGATTGAGTCTTGGATTGAGAAGAAGGTATTGAAAAAGATGTTACTACATTTATAGCTGAGTCGGTATTTAACAACTTAAGCGCAAACATTAGAGAATACATTAGAAATGCTATACTGGCGAACAATGATATTATAAATGGTTCAGCGAATTGTTGACACCCAGACGACCACCTATGGTAACAATTAGGTGAGTTTGTTAACTACGGTCCAATATTATCTGCGCATAACAATAAGACTCCTCATAAGTATACATCTTCTAGTATAAATCCTCTCGTATCTGAATATGATAACCGGATCTATTACTTCAGTATTGTACATCATTAATTGTCGACATATAATATCAGACATGTCCAAATAAAACAAGATTGGTATGGGTCGAAAGGGTTGTGAATCAAATTTGACATGATTTTGTGTGCCTAGCCGATAGCAATAAAGTCATTAACCTTGGAACTATCAGGAAGTCGTTAGTCCTCGGTTCGGTGGGATTCTGTCAGTCCCCACATGTAGAAAGGCTGGGTTGTTGGTATTTAGCTTTTCCTCCAGATCCAGGATAA
Organism: Nitrososphaeraceae archaeon; assembly: GCA_051961195.1. Classification (GTDB taxonomy): domain Archaea; phylum Thermoproteota; class Nitrososphaeria; order Nitrososphaerales; family Nitrososphaeraceae; genus JARBAU01. The sequence goes on from JBQCDO010000419.1 coordinate 675, forward strand.
GAAATGGAAATTGAATCTGATAACGTATTGGTCATAACACACCCAAAATTAACCCGAGGGCCTACAGACGCGTAAGAAGGTTATTTCACACAGGATCAATTATCTGAAAAACCGCACCAGCAGTAAGAGTAGTCATGACAGCACCGCCATTTAGAAAAATATCCGACAACCTATTAAGGTCTGACGATGACAAGAATCCAACGAGAAGGCGACAGAATCTTGGCAAGATATTATTTGACCAAAGCAATAAGAATAAGCATCAAAAAATAAGGATATCGTTGGATTAGATTGCTAGTGATGAAACATTTCTTGTCGTCAAAAGCTGGTTTTCAAAAGTATAAGCAGTTCAGCACTTTGAAACTTATATAGAAGTGTATATAATGAAGTATCGACTATATTACACAACAATCAACAAAATGCCGTCGATAGTCACCACGAATATCATTAACAAAAAAACTTATTTGATGACGTTTATTGCTTGGGCCATAATAATTACCGATGTAATCGTTGGCACCTTTCTTGACGCTTTGGGAAAGCCTCTTAATTCTTCCTCCGGTGTAATATTGTTTATAACAATGAGTATCACTGTATTTTTTGCAGGTCTGTATACACTTAGAAATTATATGGTTGCATTGCGCAAAGACCTTGAGGATCCTTCATTTTTTAATAGGCTGTACAAGGCAACACCTATTTTTCTTTATGCACTTTTGGTTATCTTTGGAGCTATCATTGTTGAAATGGTATTATTTTCACAATATAGCAGTTACCTGCTGATTCTAATCGTCTTAATAAGTTCAGTAGCTATCTTGTTCTTTGGTTTTCGCACTTACAAATTCTTGTCATGGTTCAAGTCGAGTGTCAACAAACGACACAATATCATGATATTGGCATTTGCTGTATCATCGATACTCCTTTGCATCAGCGTGACAATTAGTACTGTATTTGATACAAAGGAATTGGTCTATTCAAGACCACCCTCCATAGATTCAAATTTCCACTCGAGTAATTCTATGGCAAGCAGACACTTATCTAATATAGAACTTGTGATTCATCTCTATGGGTTTCTTTATCCTCAAGTTACTGCTATTGCTATTGCAGAAACAGTTGCTGTTGCATATTTTCTTCGTTATTTTAAGGATCAGATAGGAAGAGCAAAATTTTGGACAATTATAATTTTACCACCTGTACTTTTTTTAACTGGGATATTTGGTCCTCAATTATTGACTACTGCAACTCAAATGGTATACATGGAGCCCAGGTTCCTTCTCTTTAGGATAATGGGTACCGCAGGATGGGTTGTAGCCGATTTTGTAATAGCTTTTGCATATATTTTGGTAGCAAAAACTCTTGGACGGCAAATTACCGCTTCTCGCAGTAAGATCATTAATTATTTGATTATAGCAGCATTTTCAACCATTTTAATTTCTCCAACGACCAATAACTGGATAACCAACAATTCTTATCCACCCTTTGGAGCAATCCAACGTGCCTTTCTTGTGCTTGCTTCTTTTCTCTTTAGTATAGGAATATACTCTGTCGCGATGTCAGTGGCCCAAGATGCAGAATTGCGACAATTAGTCAGAAAGTATGCAAAGGAGTATGCTCTGCTAGGTACTTTGGGTGATGCACAAAGGGGCGCGGAGATTGTACGAATTGAAAAGGTTGTAAAACTAATCCATAAACACGCGTATGCTATGGAAAAAGAAACAGCAGTAGAATCTTCAATGTTAGATGATAACGAAGTTAGACAGTATTTAGAATTGGTGATTAGGGAGACAAGAGGAAAAAAGGATGACAGAACAGTCGGCGCCTAACTTGAAAATTAGTGGCTAATGCTTGACACAAAGAGAAATTTGATCATATTCCGCAAGAAGGGGGGAGGGAGAAGAAGACCAGGAATAATAAGGATGATAAAAACAAAATTATTATAGTAGTTTCATCAGAAACACCAAAAACAGCAATAACAAAAACTACATCATTGTTGACATCACAGTATCAGACTGCCAAATCAGAGCAGAGAGAGCAGGTAGTAGAATGATTAGAACAGCAGCATAACTGCTAAGAGATGATGTGGAATACAAAGGCGAACACCAAGACACGCCTGAGGTTGTCAAATATCTCGCCTAAAGGATAAAACGCGAGGCTGCTAGCAAGATTATGGTAAATCGATTTATGAATTTCATACTGATAATAGTCGTGGCTGGTCCCGCAACTGCTAATACATTCCGGAAAATGTTGGATTTGTCGGAAGTGATATAGAATGATGTGTAGACTACCAATACCGGAGAAAACGCATTCAGTAACACCAATCAAACTAGTCTATCAGACTTTTTGAAATGACTCAGGATCGCGTGGGCTTAGTATAAAGTGACCATGTTACTATTCTACAGAAGCATAATTAATAATCTCTTTATCTGGTTTCTCAAGCCCTAGCTAATTATTTTAGAGGCTAAACCTGGTTCACAAGGACTAAATGTAAATGAACTAAACTATGTTACTTATGTCTTTGAGCAACAATAGCACACGAGTTTGGGAGAGTTATTGGTATCATTACTACTAGTCTAACTCTGCTGATAATCTTTTAATTGAATACTCTTGAGACTGGCTTTTCAATAAAACATCCAAAACTTACTTTAGGGTATACTCCTCTTAGAGCTTCAACATTTATTTCTAATGCAGACATAAGACATACTCTAATGTTAACATCTAATTCTGACTCGTACTCACTAGATAAATCTTCAGGTTAAGTCCTGGTCTGATGATAATGTTATTAGTGACGAGGATAGTGAGATATGGAGAATGGTGTTATGTTGACAAGGTTATGATTTGACTTATTGTTATGCAAAAAATGAATAGTATCATAATAGATTAGATAAAACGATGTGGCAAAATACTATCTGGGTATCGCCGAGGCGGAATCAAGATAAGCACATTCACACAGTTGCACTTATCACTTCAGTTCGAAATAAATTAGAGGAACTACTTGATGGTCCAATAAACCAACTAACAATCAGAGAGAAACATCGAAGGTTTTGATAGATAACTTAACTAGCTGATGGTTTGTTGTAATTATTGTGTATGGCTACTACCGTATTGTCTCTCCACCATCAACTACGATTGTCTGTCCACTTACAAATGATGCGTAGTCACTAGCAAGAACCAATGCTACGGTAGCAATCTCCTCAGGCTTGCCTGCTCTTCCTAGTGGAATTGATCTGACAATATCAACCCTTTGTTGAGTTGTAAGTCTATCCCAATTTCGCTGCGTAGCAATAGTTCCAGGTGCAATAGCATTACATCGTATTCCATATTTGCCAAATTCAGCTGCTATATGCTTCGTGATCCCAAGGTTAGCAGCCTTTGCGACGGTATATGGTGCGCCCTTAACATACCCACTTATTGCAGGGGTAGAAGAAATATTAATTATTACTCCACGGCGTTTTTCCACCATGATGGGCAGCACTGCACGGCAGCATCTATAAGTTCCAATGGTATCAACATCAACAACATTCTCCAAGTCTTGGTCCTGTATTTGTTCAAAGCTTGCGTCCCATAATTGATCTTTAATTGGGTAGCCGGCATTATTTACTAGTATATCTAGTATATCTAGTTATAAGAAGTAGATGGTATCAACTCGGATTTAATCCATGCTCTAATTTTTGCAGTAATTGCCTTAATGTCTTGAAACATGTTCTCTACACAAAAAAAATCTAGTTCAGAGATCACGTCAGGACTTGCAAATATCTATTCTTGTAATTAAGTGAATCTGTTGTAATTTTATTGTATGATGCTCTTGTTTTAACCTAAACCTCACGATCTTGGAGCTGCAATCTGTTAACACTCCAGTACCACATATTCGGCCTACACCAGCATTAGGTGTACCAAACATTAGTAAATTTGCAACGTCGCTAATACTTTTATTATCTAAAAATACTCTTTTATCCAATTCTCCTTTAGATAGATTTTGTTCCGATATCCTGAAGAGGTAAACAATATTATACCTAAGTCGACAACAAAATGACTTACAATCCTAGCCACATCTTCTAGTTTACTATATTTTTAATCATTACGATCATGCAATGCAACATAATGTATTACATTCTATATTATAATGGTCTAATTCTAAGTTAAGTTAATTCATCTATTGGAAATCTAAGAGTAGATTTTATCAGTTTTGCAATGGGAATGTAAATCGATTGGGGATTAATTCCAACGTTATCTACAAAACTAAAATCACCCGTCATTTTATTTAATTCTACGAATTTCTTGTTTGGGATTTGATTGAGAATATGATAATGAGCAACAACTCCACCTACAATTCCAGTATGTATGAAGAGTATCGCTTTATTGTGATAAGTAATATAGTAAAGTAATGGTGTAATAGACATAAAGGATTGTGATGTATAAAGAATAACCTTTAGCATATCCTTTAGATTCTCATATTCTAAATAAGTAGTGAACCATTCAGCTTGTGACACTATATCAACTCATTTAACTAGATTATTATATTTTTGCCACCTATGGCTAATCCTGGAGGATAGATCGAATGATCAAACAGATTCTTTCAGTCACTGATAGATGGAATAGAAAATGTATTTGATCAATGAAAATTTATATCGTTGTGTTCAAGGAATATGCACATGGGTCCGAGATACTAGAAGACTCAAAGGTATTTCTCGATCAAAGCCAAGCCCAGCAATTCTGCAACTCTCTTAATGCTGAGCCTAGTGATTGGTGGGAAGATAACGAACATTACTTCCTCAAAGAGATGCTAATCTCCGAATAAGTGTTGATGTATGAATGCATACTAACACTAACTATTCTCCCTAGAATTCTTAGTCTAGCCACAGAAATGACTGATTACTGTTGTGAAGAGTAATGATTGGGGCAGAACAAAAAGTCTCGGTTGGGCAGTGACGTTTATAAAAGCAGTGAGGGAGTAAGTCGGGCAGTCAGCATCAACTGCCAATCATTAATTAACATATAGTGCATTTACATTTGAATCGCATCATCTATGGATATTGAGGTAACAGGCACTCCTTCAGAAATTGTAGAGCAACTAGCAACAATAACATATGGAGATCATATTGTGCTAATATACCCTAACCAATATTCATATAGAGAGATTTACTCTAGCTATTGCAAAACTGCACTTGAAAATAATGAAATAGTTTTGTTCCTTACATATTATGAGACTATTGATGGCGTTAGACAAACCTTGAAAGAGATTGGTATCGATACAGAAAAATATGAAAAAGAAAGATCATTAATGATAGTCCAAGACATAACAAAAACATACTTTGGTTCTGCAAATGATTTTCTATTCTTTATAAAGATATTTGATAAGCACCAAGAAAAACGAGGTAAAAATGGTATTTCGGTATTTGCAGATATGGGTGTATTTTTCCATCATCCACAAAACAATAAAAAAAATTTAGTGATAGAATTTGAGAGATCACTGGGATCAAAATTTGATACCAAATTGAAAAGATTCTGCAACTACCATAAAAAGGATTTTGACAGATTTGAAGAACATGAGAAGGGCAATTTGTTAAAAGCACACCATATAAAAATAACTGTGCTTTCTCAATAATGAATGGCCAACAAACTCTTATTGTGATATAGACGCTAGTAAATGCAAATGTAAAAACAATAATCCTTGTTGTGTCCTCTCCCGACTAGACCAAAAACCAGTTCGATATAATGTCATTTACTGAGAAGGATTGCTTGCTTGCTTGCTAACAATATAATAAGAGAGAATATGACAATATGACTATATCCAATATGATAATCCAAACGCCTAAAATAATAATTGTGGAGGATGATATGGAGATTAATTCACTTATTACTGCAATCTGCAGGTTAAACGGATATGAGACCTACATGGCTTTTAGTGCGGTAAAATGCTTGGAACAAATAGAGGAAATGCATAATCAAGTAGATGTGGTTTATATCAATGGCATAATAGCAGCTGATGAAGGTGCAATGTTAATATCCAAAATTAAACAGATTGACCTTAACATCAAGATATTAGTACTTGCAAATGATGATAGTGCAAGAAATATTATTCTGGAATACGGCGCAGATGATTTCTTAATAAAACCAGTCAGCGCAGAGACTATACTTGGCAAGATAAGTATGCTTTTACTTGCTAAAAATTCGTAATGGTGAAAGTAGAATCATTGTAGAAGGTTTTTAGATGAAAATGAAGACTGATCTCAGCTATTATTTTTTTTAATGATACATATTTATCTATAATCACATTTAGATTATGAATCGAAAATGGCTTTACTATAAATTCATTTATCTTAAGCGAGGATATAGCAACTGATGATTGCATATCACTAACTTCAAACGCCGTCATTAGAAAGATCATGATGTCTGATTTAATTTCTTTGACTTTAGTTAAAAATTCAAATCCACTCATTCCAGGCATTCTTAGATCCGAAATAACTAGATTATAATTAAAAGCATTTATTTTAAAGTGTTCTAATGTCAAAAAAGGATCTGTAAAAGAAAACACACGAAAGCCTTGTATTTCTAAGCCATGTTTTAAAATTGTTACAAGATCAAATTCATCATCAAGAATTAATATTGTAACAACTTTTTCAAATGAAGAGGCTTTCGCATATCCTTTCATTATTTTAGATAGAAGAGAGTTGTATAAAGGACTTTAAATTTGTTGTAGTATTTGCAATACCATATCGGCTTCGGCTCTGATTATTGCCAATTATATCATCTTTTTTGTTAGAGGTTAGGATGTCATGTAGAATATCTCAAAAAGAATTCGAAATTGCAAATGGTTCGGACCAAAGCTACAGATATAGTCCTTAATAGGTGAGGCGGTAAAACCAGGCTGGAGATATTGTGCAGGAATAGATATGGAGAGATTGTTTGAAGCTAATAATAATGATGCAGGTAAAGCATACTTTGGATCCTCGACAGACATTGTCTCAGTTATTGCCACATAGTCAAACTTGTCAAGGAAACGAGGAAACGAGGAGAAATGGGTTATTCTTTTATTATAATGAATTAAATACGATTTATTAAGATATGAACTTCTCTATCCTCATCAAACAAATCTTGGATTAAAGCTGAAGCATTCTGTCTTTACAACAAACTGGAATATAATCGACTTGTAATAAAACAAAAGAAAATGATATCAAGAAATCATATGAAAGAGAATGATTGCTGAATAACAATCGTTATTTTATCAGACCAGGACAATATAAAAGAATAGAACTAGTGCTTCTTATATTATGATCTGAATTCCTTTTGCAGTATATAGTATAGAAAATAGAATGATTTTATTGATCTTATTTTAAAGATAGCATTTCTTTATATTCAGTGTCACTCTCAAGAGATATCATTTGTTCTTCCTTTTCTGTTTTTAGCACTGTCATTAACTC
>JBQCDO010000420.1:0-4779 GCA_051961195.1 Nitrososphaeraceae archaeon
AGCTTTATGATATATCGTGTTTATGCTATAATAAATCAATCACATGTACAATTAAACATGAGTCTACCAAGGAGAATTTCTAGAAATAAAAATGGAGTGTAGGAGGTATTACTACGATTCAAAACTTGGCACGAATCAGTACAATTGTGTTAACCGATTAGAGTGAGTGGAGATTATACTTGTCTTCTTTCGATTTCCTGCAACCTATCTGATAATGATACTAGTTGATCAGATAGTTGTGCTATAGCATCATCTTTTATTTTTATCACACTGTCATGGAGACTGATTTAATTCTCCCTATTCCTCTACCTTAGTTTGTATATCAGCGCCCTGTCTTTGTTGTTGATGGACATTAAGGAATGTTAAACAGGGTTCGATTTTGCAAAATATATTGACCTTTTCAAGTCTACAGCAAATCCAAGTATTTAGAAATTTTCAACTGTCTTATCCATCATTGTTTCCATCTACTTCATGAAGTGCAGGAACGATGTGTGTGCCTATTAATTTTGTAGCTCGCATAAGCTTCTCATGCGGTAATGAAGCTGGGTTCATCATGAAAGTGATCCTCGAGATGCCTCCTAATGCCTTGCTGTGCCTAATTATCTTCTTTACTACTTCATCCGGATCGTCTATGAGCAGTGCGCCTTGAGGACCAGTCTGTGCATCAAAATCTGCACGTGTCATCCTAAGCCATCCACGCTCCTTACCAATCTCAGTCATGGTACGTGCGTATCCCGGAAAGAAGTCATTAGCCGCCTCCTGTGTGCTTTTTGTAACATAGCCTAGGGAATGTACGCCTACTTTTAACTGATCAGCTGAATAGCCAGCTTCCCTTCCAGCCCTCCTATACAGATCAATGAGTGGCTTGAAATTGCGTGTCTCGCCTCCAATGATTGCAACCATCAATGGGAGTCCAAGCAAACCAGCACGTACAAATGATTCTGGAGTCCCACCCACACCTATCCAAATCGGCAAAGGCTTCTGTAGATGCCTCGGATAAATTCCCTGTCAAGTAAGCGAAGGCCTGTATCTTCCAGACCACTGGACGTGCTCATTATTACAAATTTTTAGCAGCAAATCTAGTTTCTCCTCAAAAAGTGAGTCATAGTATTCCAATTTTAATCCGAACAGAGGAAACGCTTCGATGAACGAGCCACGGCCAACAACCATTTCCGTCCGACCTTGCGACAAAAGATCCACTGTTGCGAATTCTTGAAACAGTCTTACAGGGTAAGCAGCGCTCAATATTGTTACAGCACTGGTAAGACGTATGCATTGAGTTCTTGCTGCTGCTCCAAGGATGACAGCAGGAGCGGAATCGAGAAATTCCTTACGGTGATGTTCGCCAACTCCAAAGACATCTAAACCAGTTTTATCTGCATATTCAATTTGTTTTACTAGTCTTCGCAAACGCATAGAAGGGCTTACTGAAATGCTAGCATCATCCCAAGCTGCGAAACTATCAATTCCTACTTACATCCAATATACATCATGCAAGGAGACTATTTAAATCGAGTATTAGTTTCTAACTTAGTAGTCATAATACTAGCTAGTGTGAATTGTAAGATATATTACAAGTTAATTGCATCTATACGGTAAATGAGATTTAGGGAAAAGAGATGTGATATACGCGATTATACTATCAGCTGTAGTTCATCTTTTCCTTGAGAGATATCTCGTCAAAAATGTAATGCATTTAGAGTAACATGGAATGCAGCTATCATATATATTATTGAAGGCCTGATTGAAGTTGTAGGTGATACCATCAAGCAATATAGGGGTTCGTAAACTGGGAATAGAAGATTAAATATTCAATGGAATATGTTACCTATACATAGTAGTTATAACTATATACAGGATAACAGTTTCATTCAGCGATTATTATTTGTATAATAGTCATTTATCACAGGTTTTTATGCACTAACTACATTGGACGCGATTATTTCAGATTCGATAATAAGTGGGACTGTTGGATGACAACCGTAAACATGAATGCGGCTAGCCAAGCTGTGAATTCAGATATGGCATATCATTCATGATTTAGTTACTAGAACAGTTTATTCTGCATTCCTTTTCTCTGCTGGAGTGGGCTATGATTATGACGATTGCAATTAATTATTCACAGTAATAGCAAGATGAATTCGATTGCTGGTTGAGTTAAAGTCTACGATAGATAACTGTTCGCTGTTATGACCTCTAATGAATAGAAAGAATCAATCCTAGAGGAAGTATAGGGTGACGTAGTTCTCTATTCTTTAGCTCATCATCGACAATAAACTAGCGTCACTTGATAATCTAATTGGTGTCTTTCTTTGAGACGGCTATCGATACTGGAGCCGGTTTTATGTAGGCTGATTAGAAGTCAACACTAAAGCGATCATCTCAGACCACACTATAGCCAAAATTGTACTAGATAATATTGATTTTTGTAATGAATTCGAGTTTTATAGTCGAAGAGACTATTCTACGATTTGTCGTGAATGCGGCTATAGATCGGCGCTATGCATAGTAAATCAATCAATGATAACGCGGAGTTATGATGTTAACATTGTCTTATTATAAGGCAAAAGCCTTTTCTCACATGTTATTCCTATCCTGCTGTCTGCGAGTCGCCATCAATGGAGATCATCGGTCCTGAAATTGAACGCGCAATATCTGAAGCCAGGAACAGGGCAAGAGCCGCGATGTCTTTTGGATCTACAAATCTCTTTATCGATTGGTTAGCAAGCGCCTCCTTGGTCACTTCGGTGATGGATTTACCACTCTCGCTAGCCCTACCTTCAAAGACATGTTGGAGACGTGGACCTTCAACTGCACCCGTAGGTAGATAACCGACTCTCATATTAGTAATCCGAATCAAAGTAAATCGGATAAAATGCAGATCCTGCATAATTATATCGGAAAAAAATGTCTTCTAATACAGATATGCAGCATACGAGATTATAAGCATTATCTACATAAGCCGTTCTCTGTATAGGCCTCATACATAGACACTAATGAGGGTTAAACTTCATTCGTATGTCAGTTGTCGGCATACGTCCAAAATGAAAAAAATTTATCCTGAAATAAGCTCTATTTTTACTAATTTATACTATTTAAGCGCCTGATCTGCTGCATTCAAATGCATCATTGCACCTTGATTGTCTCCATTCTTTAACGCTTGAATTCCTTGATCCAAGTGCATCTTTGCAGATTGATCGGAAGCACTAGTAAGACCCTGATCTGCTGCATTCAAATGCATCATTGCACCTTGATTATCGCCACTTTTTAATGCCTTAAGCCCTTCCTCTAAGTGCATTTTCGGTGTTATTGTCTGTGCAAATACTGACGGCGCGCCGTTGAAACCAGCATTGGCTAGTATAGAGAATCCGAGTGCTATTGAAAGCAGGAGACTTACACACAATATAGTGTTCTTTCTCATTAGGAAAACCATTCTCAATATTTTATATAAATATTATCTGGCTAAAATCAGAATTCAAAATCAAATTAATAGTCAATTGAATAGTATTTCAAACTACAGTCTTTTCTTTATCTTACTATTAGTACAGATAGGCTATCATTTTTACTTACTTTTGATGAATATGGGGCTAACCTAAACTATGAATAATTATAGATGTAAAGGTTATTCGGATGATTTTAAGTAAAATAATTATAGATGATGACTGCTCGAGTCTATTCAGGAGCCGCCCATTTGGTGAAGCTAACGCTCCTCGATATTTTATCACTCAACCATTCAATAAGCTTATGTTGTGATAGCAGCAATGTCATAATCAAAGGCTAATTAGGAAAGGCGCGCCCCTTCATAATAGTATAGTATATTTGTGACAATCGTGTAATACAACATTCCTATCTACAGTGCTATCTATTGCAATGGATTAATGCTATGTCCGACTACCTTATTTCCTTTCATTATAGTACAACATGCACATTTTTGATTCAGACATACTTCTGCTTGCTCATGTTTACAGATAGAACATATACATTGCTGTTGTAGTTGGTGTTGGTCGGGATTGTTACTACTACCAGGATCACTAGTTGTCTTCCCATCATATGACTGCTGTTGTCTTGATTTATCACCAACATATAGCCATAATAAAATCAAAGGTATTCCTAACGCAAAAAATATGCCTATTGTTCGTACTGGAATTCGCAACACAAATAGAAATATTCCAAAACATAACGTAGCTAAGCCAAGGGCTAAAAGCCAGCGGGTTGTAAGGCTTTCTACCATCTATGAAATTCAAGCGCCTCTATAGGATATATAATCACTATCTGATATATGGGCTTTCTTCTTCATTCGGATGTTCTACTACTACTACTACTACTACTACTTCTTCTTTTTTTTCTGTACTATCACCTGCTGTTAGAGTTAGATTATACTATTCTTTTCTTTTTTTTGCTAAACTACTCTGTAGTTTCAGTTGAGAGTAGAGTATTTGTGGTCTGAATCGAGTCTAGAACATTTTAGTATAAAAATGATGTGAATTGCCCCTACAACAATAGAGGGAGACTGTACCAATAGGGATCTAGTAGTTATATAATTTAGATAGAAGTTTCAATCAAGTGACTACAACTAAGACAACAGCGAAGGAACAAAAAAGTATAGCTCCATTACAGGCTTTAGGCAGCAATGACGCTAAGGAAATTTTGATAAATTTATTGCGAATAGTCCAGAAACATGCGGATAAAGAAGGTTGTAAACACTGTGAGGAGATACTAGAAGAGGTATTTATGTAGATACATTATCATTATTTTCTGTTCCTTTACAGTTTAGGAAAT
>JBQCDO010000421.1:0-2226 GCA_051961195.1 Nitrososphaeraceae archaeon
CAATTTCTGGTTGACAGCTCTCCTGCGTCAATCACATTTACAAATAAGGACTCTGGAGAAAAACATACTTATTTGATCTCTCATATCTCTGAAAATGCATTTCATGCGTCAAACCCGGACTTGACTGTTAATCTTGATTATTTTAGGGCATCCTAGCATATTCAAACCATCACAAATTCTTACCTTGTAATCGGAAAATTCGTACACATGGGTGTCTGATGTGCCAAGTCCGCTAACGTCTAAACTAGAATATGTGTTAGGTGTGTTCTGAAATGCTAGGAGGCGATTGAATGACGATGCAATTACTAATTGTTCCGATTACCAATACGAGAAAGAACATTTTGTTTGCCCTGCAGGGCAGCTTTAAAATTCGGATCTATAGCTAAAGCCTTATCAAAGTATGGTATAGCATCCGCATAATCACCTAAGTGATTAACAGCAGTGCCTTTACTTTCAATCATGAGAAACTTCAGGTGGTCAAGAGCGGGTCTAATGACTTTAGTAACGGATATATGGATGGGTGGAATTCAACCTGTAAAAAGATGGGTTAAACACTAGTCCAGGAAGCAGCTGTAATTCGTCTATAGATGCCGGTCCTAACTAAGAAATAGTCACAAGCATATGAATCTCATTAAAAAGGCGCGCGCAAGAACCTGATTACATGCGTAACTTTTCATGTACAGCTGCATCTAGTCTAACACCAGGATACTCTTGACGCTCTTTTCTTATTCTAATTCCAGTACCGTCTTTCATATCTTTTGAGTAAACACGAGTAACGCATTTCTCCATCCTCCCATGTCATCTCAAATCTCTCGCCTGCGTACTCGCTTAAAGAATCTGTGCCAAAATGCCACATAGTTACGATCCACGAACTATGATTTGGAATAAGAATTTGCGGCAACGGTGACATTGAATGCGCGCAGCCTGTTACTAATGCGGATACTGTTTATTCCCTGCAGATTTGAATATGACATCTTTTATTTTTAGATTCAAAATCTCATGAGGACGGGCTGATAAATCTCTGGCCATAGTGTGATAACATCTATCACGCTTGTTTGTTACCCATTTCAAAAATAACAGATCATCTTCCTGAGTCCATAGATCAGAGGGCTTGTAACAACTAATCTCTTTTCTGCGCAATTGAGGAATGCCCATTATACACTCAGGCCTGTTTTCTTGTGAAGATAATTCACTTCTTTTCTTCGAATTGGTAATATTAGGATAGAATAACCATTTGAAAAATCGGAATAATATCACACATCGAATATTGTAACTACCAATCCATTTATACAATGGATCTTCATTTTCAGGCTTGCGACTTTTATCTAAATAGGAAAGAATATCATCCCGTGTCATATCAATAAATTTTTTATTAATTCCAACTGTCCTTGACAATTCTGAAAGGAACTGAATTGTGTACCTAACATAGTTATATCTTGGATTAATTTCTCTCTTCATCACTATGACATAGTCACATACTGTCATGGCGTTTTCTTTTGATAGTCTGTTTCTATCTTTAAGGATTAATTCAGGGAATTTTCTTGTAAAGCCTTCAGTTGTTATAATTATTTTCCTTTCCAGTATTTCATCGTTTGTTACTGCTGATTCACTTATCGTTATTGTGCCGCCAACCATTGACTTCCTGTTAATGTCTAACGTCTTGTTATTTATCTTGCGGATCACGTCGATTAAATAAACTGGTATCTTAATAATCCTTTGTATGAGAGAGTATTACAAGTACATAATTTTATTCTTCACATTAGTTCGAATTAACCTAAGTATTTGATATCAAACTATAACTTGAATAAATAGTTGAAAAGTAGATTATTAAGACGCTTTGATTTCAGTTCATCAATAAAGCGATTACAATATTATGTGGGATAACAAAAAGAATATTAATTCTCGAGAAATGTCTTATATATACGCATAGAACCAGCAGAATCGAATTATGATGGCGCAAAAGTAATCATCTAATAATCACACGGTAAGTTTATTTCAGGCTTAATTCTAATTAATTTGATGTGTCATTCTAAGATCTTGATTGATTAAGATTTTCTCAAAATATAATAACCTGATAATATTGTGGCTGTATGAACATCAAAAATATATTATTATCAAAATATCTGATAATGTGAATACCCCTTATGCGTTTTTATAGATGACGTCTACATACCGTAGTAGGAATGCTGAGTGCTCAAAATAATAAAAAAAAGGTTGCAATTATAA
>JBQCDO010000422.1:0-3656 GCA_051961195.1 Nitrososphaeraceae archaeon
ATTGATGTCATTACTGTTTTGCGTCAGTCGCTTTCTGGTTTCCTATTATAGTAATAGCCCTCCTGTAATTATCATATCCCCATTATTAGAACTAAAAAATAAAGAGTGCATTAGATTCTGATATATACACATACTCAGTTACTTCCTGATTCACCTGAATATGTATGCAGTATTATCTACACCTGAATATGTATGCAGTATTATCTACACCTGAACCGGCTCGATTGTATTCAAGCTCGTTGTTTTGTGATTTCGCCAATGCTGTGTATGACACCTTTTTACGTATTGTCTAGCAAATCCTATCTTTCTGATATGTCGGTTATAAGATGACATCGGATGACTAAACCTGATTTTATTTGAGCCGAACACTTGGCAATAATACCTTAGCTATATGAATTGTCTAGATTGAGGGGGATAAAATGATCGTTGCCATGTTGAGTAAGCACATGCAGAGCAGCCAATGTGGTAGTGCAAGTACTTATTGAAGACTATAACTGCATGGTTTAAACATATTCTGATACTTAATTGGTAACCCCTGTATATCTTGCCATCTTGCCCAAGTCAATACTCTGCCATGTAAGTTGGTATTCTCAAACAACTAACTAATGAACAATCCTTTTTCCTTCAATTACCATCATTGTTTGTGTAGATTTCACTTTCGTAATCCTTCTTATATTTCTGATTATAGTTTCAAGCCGATACTGAGAATTATCTGTTACTTTGACAATAATGTCGTACGAGCAACCATATACCCCGCAAACATCTTCCACACCATGTATTGTTCTGATTTCGTCCATAATAGCTAACTCGCACCCTAATTCACAACCAATTAAGACATATGAAGTTGACATAATAAACGCTCATAATATTGTACTGAATAATATACTTAGATGTTATGGTCCGACCTACTCACTCAATCACAGTACACATTATTATATTAGTTATTTTTCTTATAATTCATATTCGTATATTTGATAAAGAATATCGCCAGCTAGATTTGATTGCATGCTAGCCCAGTCTATTAATCTAGCGAGTCTCAAATTCACCTTTTCTCTTTCCTTATACTAAAATCCATATCCAGCATTATTGACCTCTACAAGTTGAGATCCCTTGATATCTTCGCGCAGGGCCTTTGCCAAATCGAATAAACAAACATGATCATTAACAGCACTTCATTGAGTAATTACAGCTTTATCAAATTCAGAATTCAATGTTATAAATATTCCGTACCCTATCGTCTAATAGCAGAAAAATTTTATATGCATATACACCATTTCATTTAGATTTCCTCAATAGATCAAGGTTATATTTTTTATTTTCCCATGGAAATACGACCCATTTATCGTGATTTAAAACTTTTGCGACCGTCTTAGCATTGCTATTTTTGTATCTACTTATAAGAAAGGCAAAGTCGCAACTAAACTCGATCAATGCATTAGATACTTTGAAAAATGTATTACCAGTATCGTATATTTCATCAATCACAAGATATTTTTTATCTTTACTTAATGGATATGCTTCTTTCATAAATAATTGTTTGTTTCTAATTAATATGAACCTTATATCATTAATATTCATCTCTCGTGCAATCAATCTAGCTGGAATAATCCCGCCATTCGTAATCGCTAGGATAACATCATATTTTCTAGATGATCTTTTTATTTTATTAGCTAGGTTCTCTACGAGTGTCTCCACTTCTTGCCAAGTACAATATACTTTTGGTGACCTTTCGCTTATTACCTCGGTTTTGTATTCAGCACTGCGTCCCAATATGACTTTAGGGAAGGAATGTCACTTATTAATGATCCTATACTTGCAGGCATTGAATGACGCTGGGGTAAAAATTGCATGATGTTAGGTAATTTTCACTTCCTTAATTTGACAATCGCGCTAATCAAGCATTCCAACGCTTATAGTGTTCATTCGTCCATATTCGTCTTCTAAAATCATTTCATAGATGCAGCTGGCACCTAATCATTGGTTGGTTGCTAGTCATTTAAAATATACTCAAACTTCTATTGTTATTGGGTGAAATAGCCAATCTCTATATGTATGGAGGAGGTCCTCACTGCAGCCGTTTAAACTAAAAAACTGGAATTTATCAATTAATTCATTTCAACCTAAAGGATGCGTTTTAATCTTTTGAATAGCTTTATATCCAAGTATCTTAACCTTGTCGTGTTCGCTTGACTCTATAACTTCTGTTATAGATGATATTGCTTTATTTCCATATTGTGCAAGCGCATTAATTGCTTCAATCTGTTCGATCGAATTAACTGAATGGATTGCAGCTTCCTTTATTCTGTCAATCTGATCTCCTTCAGACAATTTTCTGACCTCTTCTTTAACCTTCCATAATTATGATTACTATCATACTATTTAGTATTTTATATTTCTGGCTGAAATGGTTAAATTTTACCTAACAGATCATAGCTTGAGGGATACCGGAGTGATGTTAAACAAGGCATAAATCTTGGCTCATTACGGTTATAGCAAAGTCAGAATGGTAAATTTGTATAGCACATTCTGATCACCAAATTGAATCCTAAAAGGCACGGTATATGGTAATGACAACCATTATCATTTTCATTACCATACCATTCATTGTATTATTCTTACTATTGGCATTATGACTCTTATCAACACCTTGCTCACTATTTGTACTATTTTTAGTTATCAAACTGTGAGATGTCGTCATATCGTGTGTTTGTGATGAGGGCATATCCATTGACATTCTATTGCTACTAACATTATCAATAGCATTAAATGGTAACGATATTATCCCAGCCCAGCATAATATGCCGATTGTTATGAAACATACACCAGTAATTCTGGCAATCCAAAGCCCACCTTTGGACCATATCTTCTCAGCAAATATGACCGCAGCAAATAGTCCCATCCAGAACAAATTCATCCATCCTAATGCTACCATAAGTAGGAAATATGGCCAACAACAGCCAAGACAATAAAGACCATGATATGCACCCATTTTCACAGCCCCTACCATACCCTTTCTCCATCTTCTCATAAAGAAACTAAGAGGAGATTCACAGTAGCCTAGGCATCTGGTTTTTAATGGACTAAACTGATATGCTCCTGATATGACAAGTACAATCGCGTATATAGTATTGATTGATAGTTGTTGTTGTCTCATCTGAAGACTGTCATTTATCCCTAATTGCAAAAGCAGCGTATCAAATAAGAAAGACCATCCAACCAGTAGAATAATTCCAGTTAATGCCCAGATCGCAAGATATGATGATACAAAGGCCATAGTATTATAGGACCTTGTCTGAAATGTGTGTCTTAAACTGCGAATAGTACTCTTATCTCTTCCTTCTTTCATTGGATTCAGAATTTCATTATTTGCATTCTCATCATGATCATCATTGCTTTTGTGATACGTCATTTGGCTGTTATGGTTACTATTACCAAAATTACGACCAGTGCTATTAGAATCAGTTAGCCGATTGTAAACAAGAATCATTGGTATTATGGCCGGGAACATCATTGCAGCCATACCAGCAGTCCATATTACTACAAATAATGATAATGCTGCTAGATCGGTATGGAACATCATCATCGATGACATCATTGCGTTGTATTGCCACATCGATACAAGCCATGTGACCGCAGATATTGATATTGCAGTTACA
>JBQCDO010000423.1:0-2255 GCA_051961195.1 Nitrososphaeraceae archaeon
CCCGCTTTTTCGACCGATGCCTTAAAGGAACTGTAACGGTCTGAAGATTCTTTGATTTTACTAATGCCCTGCTCAGTCCACTTTATGAGTAAGATATAGTGTGACAAATATTAGTTGGATACACAGGCTACTATTTATATATATTACGCAATCAAGTAAATTTTGTGGAGATTTTTATTAATGCTAGTATCAACCTCGTACGACTTGAAAGAGCCAATTTAGATTTGATCGTTTGAGTTTTCAGTGGCAATGTTTTTGGCGGAATAGGCCAGAATTGACAGTTGATATGACATCCTAATTCTATTCTTTCTCATCTAGAAGTAGTTTATAGATTCTCTCAATTAATAATGTATCGAACTCGATATTGTCCAAGATCTATATACATTCTTTCTGACAAATATCAACTTAGCATGCATAGATCCACTCTAATTCTTTCTTTGAAATTTGGATGTAAAGCTCCGCTCACAGCACTTTCGCGACTAATGGTCGTACTATACTATTTCTTCACTAAATTCTGATCCTATAATAAGAGCGTTTCTTACCATGCATACATTCCTAGTCATAGGAAACTCCTGCTCTTGTCATGAATTCTGCGGCTATTGCTGATTACAATGTAAAGTGGGGAGTGTCACTACCATTAGATTTAAGTATTGCAGGGATTACAACATCACGAGTATTACTCTTATTGACCAAATAAACTCATGCATCTAATCACTTACTGCCACTAATATTTACTTGATAATGAAAATAAATGATATGGAGACTTAACATTAAAACAAGACCAGACTATGAATCTAGCTGTCAGTATTATAAAATGTCAGTTAAACTCATTAAATATCCATGGTATAATGCCTCAAACCAATAACAATATAAGCATTTAATATAATGTATAACATAATTGAATATTGATTTAATGACTATTATTCTGTGTTATATCTATTTTGCTTTGTGGACTAAAAATAATAATACATTCATAGATAAATGCACTCGTAATCTATCCTGGCCACTCATTCAACTCACATAATATTTTCATTTTGTTAAATGAGATGTTTAATTCCTACAATTATATATTGGACAGCTATTGCCGCAATAAAAACTGCAAATACTCTGGTTACTATCGTAGATCCTCGTCTGCCTAATAGCCTGTAGATTGGATTTATCATAAGTAGTACTACATATGTAATTCCAATCACAATAGCAATGGAAAGCATTGTGATTACGATGCCGTATGATTGAAATGAAATTATTACCGAAGTGATGGCACCTGGACCTGCTAAGAGCGGAAAAGCTAAGGGAACTACTCCTGAATCCTCGCTACTGCCAGCATGCCCGAATCTCCATGCGCCGTGGGTCAATAATTCAATCGAAACGATGAATAGTAAGACCCCCCCTGCGATCATGAAACTGAAAATTGTTATTCCAAATATAGATAGGATCTGTGTACCAGCAATAGCGAATACTATGAGTAATGATGCGGCTGTAATTATGGCACTAGTTGATACACGCTTTCTATCACCACTCTTCATATCTTTAGTAAGGGCAATAAATAGAGGTACACTACCTATTGGGTCTATGACTACAAAGAGGGCAACTGTAGATTTCAAAAGATCGTTTAATGACCTATCGATGTATGGATAAAGGTTATTCCATACTACTGTTAATGCATCTAGGAACAATAACATTTGAAACTATATCCTAAAGGCATATTGCCTTCTTGGACATATATGTTTGAGTATGGACTAGATTTGGGAGCCTTATTCTTCACATTAAAACAGTTACTGAAAGGGCCGCTGATATCTCTTAATATCAATCACAATCGAATATAAAATTATATCAAATTAAAAATGTATAGATGTGCGGCAAAATTTTCCTGGTTTTAATCATTACTTTCAAATTCGCCTTTATCTTTTATACTTATGAGTTGGAATATAACAATTCTGGTCTTAAGCTTGATCAGACATATACCTTAGGAATATCCTGTTTATCAGATTTTTAATCTCATAGATTTTCAGAATATCGATTTGATACCATAACTGAAGAGATCCCTAGAGTAGATAATTTAGGAGATATAAGGACTGAATATTCAGAAGTCGTTATTTTGTTATACTGACGTGAGATGACTTTTTAAAAATAAATAAAAAGGATGTATTTAGTTTGGATAGCCTGATCTATTATCCAACTTGAGTGCCAGTAATTTCTATGAACCTATTACTATTGCTGAAGCTGATAGCTAATACTCGATCAGTATTTGTGCT